>JBGPNE010000210.1:0-5638 GCA_041487335.1 Pyrinomonadaceae bacterium | reverse complement strand
CAGACACTTTGCCTGGCCCGGTGCGGTGTCTGTGATTATCGGCGAGCCAGTTAGCTACTTATCTAAGGATGAGCCGGAAGAGATTGCGAAGGATTTGGAAGAGCGGTTGAGAGCGTTATGATGGATAGCCACAAATGAAAACTAAGCGCATTACATTCTCTCTTCTCTTTCTGCTTTCACTTGTTGTATCTGCCGGCGCTCTTGCGCAATCAAGCCAGGGCAATGGCAACTCGGCTGGCGGCACGGCTGCTACTCCGCGGCTCGAAGACCTGCGAGAGAAGGGTTCAGAAGCCTTGTTCAATCTCGACTATGAAAGCGCGCGTCAAACATTCAACGAGATGGCCCGACTCTTCCCAGCCGATCCTACCGGCCCACAGATGCTTGCTACCACGCTCTGGCTGGAAACTTTGAACAAGTCACGCCTGCTGCAAGCGTCAATTTACAGCTCGTCGCTGTTCTATACGAAGACTGAAGAGCAACCCGACGGACGCGTCGCCCGCGACTTTCGCGATTTGACACGCCAGGCCACTCAGCTCGCGAAGGCACGGTTGCAACAAGACCCTCGCGATCCGCAGACGCTTTACGTGCTCGGAGCAACCGAAACCTTAAAGGCCGCATTCGCCGCGACAGTGGAAAAGAGATCAATTGCCGCTCTGCGTTCGGGCTCAGGCGGCGTAGACAAGCATCGCGAGGTACTCAAGCTGGACCCGAATTTCCACGACGCAGAACTGACCATTGGCGTGTACGACTACGTGGTCGGCACCCTGCCGCTGCCCATCAAGTTGCTGGCAAGCATCGCCGGAGCGCGCGGGTCGAAGAAACGCGGAATCGAGACGCTCGAGCGGGTTGCAAAAGAGGGACACTGGACCCGCGATGATGCCAGGGTCCTGCTGATTGGCCTTTACAAACGTGAAAAGCGTTTTCCTGAAGCATTGGTAGTGTCGCGTGAACTGCAAGAGAAGTACCCGCGCAACTACTTGTTTATGTTGGAGACTGCGGATGCGCTCATTTCACAATCCCTTGTCGAGCGACTGGCAAGCAGAACGAAAGAAGCCGCCGCAGCGCAAAGTGAAGCGTTGCGCACCTTTGACGTATTGCTCCACGAGCGCTCAGCGCCAGCAGCGCCTTCGCGCGCGTTGGACTTGATACATTTTCGCTATGGCGAGGCTCTGCTCCTGTTGGGCCAACCGGATCGCGCCGCCGAGCAATTCCTCGCGGCGGTGAATTCAGCCGAGCCAGAACTTGTGACACGAGCCCGTCTTCGAGCCGCTCAGGCGCTTGATCTTGCAGGCAAAAGAAACGCAGCGCTGGCTGAGTATCGCATTGTGTTGTCTCGACCGAACACCTACGATTCTCTTGAACAAGCCCGCCACGGTCTACACGAGCCATACCGACAAGTGAAATAGGTACTATTACAGATCGTTCATCAGCGCGAGCGCGTCGTCGGCATCAACCGGAACGATCAAATCGATGCCCGCTTGCGCGTAGCGTTTTGCGGCGGCGGCAGCCCGCGCGTCTTGCTCATAATCCAAAGACCATTGCGCGTGGCGAACGAGCAGGGCTAAAGAGAGGGCGCGACCAAGCGTTTGAGCTAGACGACGCGCGCCCGCCTCAAGCATGGGCTGACCTTCCTTTGTAGCTCCGGCTAACCACGTTTCAGCATGCGCCACAGCCTCTGTCGCGAGGCGCACCGCTTGTACGAGTTGCTCTTCGCGCGCCTCTGCCGCGCAAACTTGAGCTTCGGCCTTGAGTGCCGCGAACGCTCCTCCCTCGCGTGCCATGACGTGTAGGGCATCCAGCGCCAGCACGTTTGTCGTGCCTTCCCAGATCGGCAGCACTTGACTGTCACGCAAAAGCATTGGCAATCCTGTGTCCTCAACGTAGCCCGCTCCGCCAAAGGCTTCGAGCGTTTCGCTGGCGACGAGGACGGCCTGTTTTGCCGTAGTGAGTTTCATTACAGGCGTCAGCAATCGCAACAACTGCCGCGGCGCTTCTTCAATCCCGCCCGCTTCCTCGCGCCCGACCAATTCCGCGACGTAGAAGGCGATATGGAAAGCTCCTTCCATCTCGGCTTGCATATTGGCCAGCGTGTCCAGGTGAAGCGGTTGCGCGGCGAGCGGCGCGCCGAAGGCAAAACGTTTGCGTGCATAGTCGCGGGCAAGCGCCAGACCGCGCCGCATTAACGCCACAGCACTGATGCCGTTCCAGAGACGCGTGCAGTTGAGCATCGGCGCGATGTTTCGCACGCCCTCGGTTGTGCCTTTGACAAGTTCGGCAGGGGTGCCGTCGAGCGTCAGTTCGGCGGTCGGCACTTTGCGCGTGCCTAATTTGTCCTTTAGCCGGTTGACATAGATGTTGCGCAGACGCCCTTGCTCGTCGCGCGTTTGCACGAAGAACAGAGCCAGTCCGCGCCCGCCCGGCGGGTTCCCTTCGGGACGGGCGAGCGTCAAAGCGACCTGCGCGGTCGTCGCGGATGTAAACCACTTGCGCCCGTAGAGCCGCCACGCACCGGCTTCGTCCTGTCGCGCGATGGTTTCAGAGAGTCCGACATCAGAACCGCCCGTCGCCTCTGTCATCCATTGTCCACTCGTCCAGAACTGCGACGGGTCGCGCGTGACAAAGTGCGGCACTACTCGTTCGATTAGAGATTGATTACTGGAGTTGAGCAGCGTGCGCGCGGCGCCATCGGTCATTGCCAGTGGGCAACTGTAGATGTCCGTAGAAGCCGTGAACAAATAGGCGAGCGCGCATTGATGCACGCGCGAAAAGCGACCGTGCGCGCGTTCGTAAGCCGTCGCCACCAGTCCGTGCTCGGCGGCGATGCGCTCGGCTGTGCGCCACAAGGGTGAGACTTCGATTCGGTCAATGCGCTCGCCCCAAGCCGACCACTGCGTGAGTGACGGCTCGTTAAGGCGGTCGGCGAGTTGCATTTCGTAGAGCAGGCCGCCGGCGAAATCTCCCAACTCCACGAGCGACGGTTCGACAGACTTTAAGACTTCCGGCGGTAAACTGCGGGCGAGATATGAGCGCAGCACACGGTCGTCCCAGTATTGATTGCCGAGCGTCGGTGACGGTTGATTGAAGGGCATCATAGGTTTCAATAGGCAAACATCAGTTGAGAAATATAAGATGCCGGTCACGCGATTGCTGGAGTCGCCTCTCCTCTTCGGTCATCGCTATGCTGCTCTAGTAAAGCGTGACCTGCTGAGTCAGGCCGCCGTCAACGTAATATGTGCTGCCGGTGACATATTCGGCTTCATTGCTGGCGAGAAAGACCGCAACTGAAGCGACTTCTTCCGGTCTGCCGAAGCGTCCCCACGGAATTTCACTGATCGCATTCCTGCTCGCGACCGGATCATCGAGCACGGCTTGATTTATCGGAGTGGCAATCGCTCCCGGCGCGATGTTGTTGACGTTGATTTTGTAAGGCGCAAGCTCAATTGCGAGATTGCGCATTATCATTCGCACACCGCCTTTTGACGCGCAGTAAGCCGTGTACTCAGGGAACGGAATGTCCTCATGAACCGAAGAAATGTTGATGATCTTTCCGCCGCCACCCTGCTTTACCATCTGTTGCGCCGCCAGTTGAGTGACAACGAAGGTGCCGAATAGATTCACGGCGATTACTCTGTTCCACTCGTCATCAGTCACATTAAGGAACGGCTTTTTGGTCTCGATGCCGGCATTATTGACCGCAATATCCAATCGCCCGAATTTACCGACGACCTCTTGCATCATTCGCTCAACATCCTCGCGCTTGCTCACATCGGCCGCTACGGCGATTGCCGTCGGTCCGAATGTCGCGACTTCGGCTTGCGCCGCTTCGAGGTCCTTCTGTCCTCCCGGTCTGTAGTTTACAACCAGGTGCGCTCCCTCGGCCGCGAAGCGTGTGGCGATGGCCTGTCCAATACCACTGCTCGCCCCTGTCACTAGAGCTACTTTGTTCTCCAATCTCATCATTCCCTCCTTCTCTTCGTTCACTTCTTGACTTCGCGTCGACAGCTTGCGTGTTCCGACCCGGTTACGGCTTACCAAAAACTCAATCGCACATGAGAAGTTGGCCCCCTTGCTGCAATGAGCAGAGGCTGGGGCGGGTGTAACTACCGTCAGAAAGAGTGCCACTGAGCCCAGTGTAAACCGGTCCGGGTGAATGACTGAAACGAAAAGACGAAGTCCTGGTCAGGTTGGCGCCAGGCGCCACTGATCGTTCAGCCTGCAACAGTTGTCAGTTGGCACAGGCCACGCTTCTCTTCTTCGCAAATTTCATTATCTAGCAGACATCTGAAAAACAAACACGATCCACAAAACCACACGAAGCAGCACGAAATGGACGCCTTAATTCAAGGATACTTGCCTGCTGGTCCGCCTTCAGTTTCCTTTTCGTGGCGCGGCCGAAGAGGTGGGGTCTCCGTCCTTCTTGTTGCCGTAGATAACGTTATTATTGAACGAGATAATAGTTCCCCCACCGGCAGCTAAACCCGTACCGTTATAAAGCAAAGTAACATCAGATATTGCCAACTGACTCCCGCCAGTCACGACATTGATCCCGGAGCCCGCGTTGTTCCGTATGGTCGTCTTCTTTACAAACACCTGGGCACTCTTGGTTTCAATACTGATGCCATCTTTGCTAAAGCCGTCTATTACGGTGTCCTCGACGGAGACATTGTTAGCTGCAATCACTCTGATCCCATGAATACCGGAACCCGCCCCGTTTATCGACAGGCCGCGCAGGCGCACCGCCCTCGCCGCGTCCGCCGTGCCGGGGGGAATGTTTATAATGAACCCGTTGGTACCGGAGGCGAGGGTGGAGGCAAACGTCCCGGTGCCGTCGATCGTAATTGATTTGGTGATCGTGAGAGCGCCGAAGCCGCCCGGGTCCAGGGCGTCAATTTCGCCCCCCACCGCCGTCTTCGAGATAGCCCCGGCAAAAGTCTTGCATGGAGCGGTGCGACTGCACGGGTTGGCGTCGTCACCCACGCCGGATACCCACGTGCGGGTCGCCTGCGCCTGCGCCAATGCGGAAAACGCTAAGGTGATAGCAACAAAAAGCGAAGCACGCAAAGCTGACTGAAACTTATTCATCATGATCTCCTCGAGTTTGTGGATTGTGTAATGAAGCCGGATCACTTGAAGACACCCTTGACTCTTTTGCCTGCTTGCCATAATACCTCGATTGCGGTTCACTCAATTCATTCCGGAGCAAATATGTACTGCCCTAAGTGTGATAAGCCAACAGCGACGACGCGAAGTTTTGTCGCGCGTGTGGATAGGATCTAACCGTTATCGCGCAGGCGATATCGAAGCATCTGCCCGTGATGCTGGTCAGCAGACTAGCTATGCTAACCACTGCCATATGTCAAGTATAGAATATATTCTATACTTGACATATATCATTGTGTAGCGTAAAATTGTTCAGAATCGCGAGACTAGCTAACTCCCTTCTCAGCTCTTCTGGGATCTTCCAGATCGTCTGAAACCTACAGCTCAACTACCAAGAAGCTAAGGGTCTTTACCTTTGCTATTCGGACAAATGAGCAGATTCCCGCTTTGAGTCTGCCAACCCACTCAAGAATGGCCTGGCATTCTCTATTATTCCCGGACCTTAAGACTCTTGCTTAGAAAGCCGAAAAGGAGATTG
>JBGPNE010000209.1:0-5657 GCA_041487335.1 Pyrinomonadaceae bacterium | reverse complement strand
ATAGCCGCGATCGCTCTAACGGTGTCAAGCCCGGGACGGCGAGGCGGTTCAAAGTTGAACTCCACGCCGAGTTTGTCGAGAAAGGCGTCGCCAGGCCGATCCCAAATACCCATTGTTCGATCACCTTGAACATTGCTGTGACCCCGCACCGGGCATAGACCAGCACCCGGTTTTCCAATCTGGCCGCGCAGCAGCATCAAGTTAACGATCTCTTGAATATTGGCAACAGCATTCTTGTGTTGAGTGAGTCCCATTGCCCAGCAGAAGATCGTACGTTCGGACTGAATAAAAATCCTGGCGGCATCTTCGATCTTGGTTTTAGGAACGCCGCCTTGCTCAATAATGTCTCCCCAGTGGGCTTTGCGGAGAGCTTCGGCAAACTCTTCAAAGCCCGTGCTGTAGTTGCTGATGAACTCATGGTCGAGCACCTGGCCCGGCCGGCGATCCTCTTCAGCGAGAATGTCTTTCATGATCCCCTTCAACAGCGCCACATCGCCATTGATGCGCACCTGAAGAAATTCATCAGCCAATGGAGTTCCACTGCCGAGCCAGCCTAGAACGTCCTGTGGATGTTTGAAGCGCGTCATCCCGGTTTCAGGCAGCGGGTTGATATGCACGAGCTTGCAACCATTCTTCTTTGCTTTCTCGAGCGCAGTCAGCATGCGCGGATGATTTGTTCCGGGATTTTGTCCGATCACAAAGATGGCCTGGGCAAGCTCGAAGTCCTCTAGCGTAACGGTTCCCTTTCCGACGCCGATCGCTTCGGTTAACGCCGAGCTACTTGATTCGTGGCACATGTTCGAGCAGTCCGGAAGGTTGTTTGTACCAAATTGTCTGACAAAGAGTTGATAGAGAAAAGCGGCTTCATTGCTAGCGCGTCCCGAGGTGTAGAAAATTGCCTGGTCCGGATGATTGAGTGAGTTTAACTCGGCTGCTACGAGCGTGAACGCATCATCCCAACTGATCGGTTCATAGTGAGTCGCTCCTCTGCGGAGAACCATCGGGTGAGTGATGCGCCCCTGCCTGCCAAGCCAGTAATCTGATTTGTACGAGAGATCAGCAACACTCCACTTTTGGAAGAAGTCAGGAGTGACGCGTTTCGTTGTAGCTTCATCGGCAACGTGCTTCGCGCCGTTCTCGCAAAATTCGGCGTGCGAACGTTCACCATCTGGTTCTGGCCAGGCGCAGCCAGGGCAATCAAAGCCGCCCATTTGATTGAGCCTGAGTAAGGTGCGCAACCCGCGTGCCGGTCCCATTTCGTTCCACGCACTTTTAACTGTGGCAATGATTGCCGGCACCCCACCGGCGGACTTGCTGATGGGTTTGATTTGAATTGGCGCTGATTCTTCAGGAGCTTGAGCGCTGGGCTGGCCTGTAGGGTGTTCCTGGTTTGCCATTTTTTCCATCAGCAAAGAAGACTTTTCTCGGTGCACTCCATGTCTCCATGGTTAATCATACGCACCACGGGAGACCAGGGAGAGGACGGGTACAGAATGATGACTAATTCTATTTGCTTGATGGATCGTTTACAACATGCCATCACCGCTGCCATTCAGCACGCGGACAGGCTGTCCGATTGCGAGCCTTCCGGTTTGCAGCACCTTTGCGTAGACGCGCGAGTAACCCGGATTTGCCTTTTGCGAGAGACGGGCATAGTTGCCATCCAGAAACGAGGGTTCCATTGAATTGCAGGGTGTGGTGTAGCGCGTGATTTCGATCAGAACCTCGTTGCCCAACGCGAGTCGATCGCCCGGTTGCAGCTTGTCCCATTCGAGACCGACAATCGTGACATTCTCGCCCGCCGCACCGGGATAGATCGGATGCCCCTCGGCCTGCAATTCGAGAATTCGTTCAAGAGAAAACAGGCAAAGCGCGCGCTCCGGCCCACCGTGTATATCCGGAAAGTTGTGATCATCACCAACCAGTCCCGTCGACGTCACTATCGCTTCACGAACTGGCAGCTTCGGAACACCGCCTGGAGAACAGTTAAGTTGAAATATTCGACCTTCCATTCCGAACCTGAGTTGACCGACGATACAGACGGTTTCGGCGTGAGTCAATTGAAAAAGAGTTGACTATTCCCCACCTTTAGCTTACAAGCTTCTTCTCCTTTTCAATGAATTCTAGCAAGCAGTCACGTTTGAACTGAACTGAGGCGCCACTGCGCAGCGGACCAAGCATTTGTCTCTATCCCAAGCCGAGGAACATAAGATGAGTCGATACTCTTTCGCTCGCGTAACATTCTTGTCAGCGCTTCTACTAGCCATAAGCTCAACATTGGCCAACGCTCAAATAAAGCCGGGTCGCGATCCCAATCAGCCAATCGACGAGGAATACACGAAGAAGATTCGCGAGTACACGACCGAGCCATTCTTCAATTCGCCTTTAACGGACTATCTCCCCTCATCGCCAAAGGTGCCGACACCTAAGGCCGTTTTGGGTGATGTAGCAGGCGCGCCTGGCAAGCTGCCATATGCGGAAGAGGTATATCGCTACATGCGCATGCTCGAGCGCGCAAGCCCGCGTGTAAAGGTCTATTCGATTGGCACGAGCGAGGAGAGCCGCGAGATGATTGCAGTTGCAGTCGCCTCAGAGAAACTACTGGCCAGCCTTGATGGCAACCGCGCCCGACTCACCAAACTTGCCGATCCCCGCACGATCAACCTGGACGATGCGGAAGCTGACAGGCTCGTCGCGGCCTCCTTTCCCATCTATTACATCACGGGAACGATTCACTCAGTCGAGACCGGCGCGCCGACCGCGCTGATGGAATTGGCTTACCGTCTGGCGGTGGATGAGAGTGCTTACATCAAAAACATCCGCGACAACACGGTCACTTTGATTACTCCCGTGGTCGAGGTTGACGGACGCGATCGCATGGTTGATATCTACAACTGGCACCTCGCCCATCCGCAGGAGAATTGGCCGTCATTGATCTACTGGGGTCACTATGTCGCCCATGACAACAATCGCGACGCCATTGGTCTCTCGCTAAAACTAACTCGCAACGTGCTCACCACGTTCACTGGCTGGAAAGCGCAGGTGTTGCATGACCTGCACGAGTCAGTTCCTTATCTCTACGACAACACGATTGGCGACGGCCCATACAACGCGTGGGTCGATCCAATTCTTACCGACGAATGGCAGATGATCGGCTGGAACAACGTTTCGGAGATGACGAAGTTTGGCATGCCCGGTGTGTTTGCCCATGGAAATTTTGACACCTGGTCGCCCGCATATCTGATGTTCATTGCGGCAACGCATAACGGCATCAGCCGTCTTTACGAAACTTTCGGCAACGGTGGCGCTGACACGGTCGAGCGCACTCTCTCAGCCGACGAGTACTCACGCACGTGGTATCGGCAGAATCCGCCGCTGCCCAAAACCAAATGGTCGCAGCGCAACAATAACAACTACGAGCAAACCGGCGTGCTCACGGCGCTCTTCTATTTCAGCAACAACAGCAAGCTGTTTTTGAAGAATTTTTATCTGAAGAGCAAGCGCTCAATTGAGAAGCCAAAGAACGAAGGTCCGGCTGCTTACGTCTTTCCGGGCGACGACCCGCGCAGCGGCAATCAGGCCGAGCTACTGCGCGTCCTGCAAGCGCAGGGCTGCGAAATACACCGTTCTACCGCCCCCTTCACAGTGACTGTGAAAGCGAAAAAGGTGGAGAAAAAGGACGACAAGAGCAAGCCTGCGGACCAGGAGAACAAGCCGGGGCAAACCGCTGATGCGCAAAAGAAGAAAGAGGAACCGAAAACCGAAGAGCGACAATTCCCTGCCGGTAGTTACATCGTACGCATGGACCAGCCTTATAGCCGGATTGCTGACGCGCTGCTCGACTATCAGTACTGGGCCCCAAACGATCCCCAGCAGGATATATATGACGACACCGCCTGGACCATGGGCGAACTGGCGAATGTCGAGGTCGTGCGCGTGACGGACGTGAAAGTGCTCGGTGCGGCAATGGAACGTGTCAGCGGCGAAGTGCGCTCCCCCGGCGCTGTGAATAGCAATGGCAGCATCTATGTGATCAATCACAACGCTGATAACAGTCTGGCGACGCTTCGTTATCGTTTGAAGGATGTGGCGATGGACGCCGCAGAAGAACCATTTGAGGCCGGAGGACACAAGTTTAGTCGCGGCTCTTTCATCATCCGCAAGGCGCCGGTTGATCAATTGAATCGGATTGCCCAGGAACTGGGCATACAAGTTCATGCCCTTGAGGCTGCCCCAATGGTGAAGACGCATCCGGTGAGGACGGCGCGCATCGCGCTGATGCATACCTGGCTCAGCACACAGGACGAAGGTTGGTGGCGGCTCGCCTTGGATCAGTTACAGGTACCATACGCTTACATCAGCACGCAAGACGTGTCGAAAGATGCTGATCTTGATGCGAAGTATGACGTGATTATTTTCGCTCCGGTCGGGCGTGACGCGCGGTCAATCATTCTTGGCATGCCGATGTGGGGGAACCCTCTGCCCTGGAAGGCAACGTCTTTGACGCCAAACCTTGGCAAAATCGATTCGACCGACGACATGCGTCCGGGTCTGGGTTGGTCAGGCATCCAGAACCTGCAGCGCTTTGTTCAGAGTGGCGGTCTTTTCATCACGGTGGATGATACGGCGGATCTGGCAGTGTCGAATGGCTTCGCTCCTGGCGTAGCTATCACGCGCTCGCAACGGCTGCGGGCCGTGGGCGACATCTTACGGATGAAGACGGTCGATGCCGCAAGCCCGATCTCCTACGGCTATGGCGACTCGCTGGCGATGTACTGCGCGAATGGACCAATTTTCAATCTAAGCAACATGGCCGGTGGGCGTGGCGGACGGCCGCGAAAGGAGCAACGTGCCACAGGTCGCGGCACGCCTGACGATCCCGACACGCCACAGGGCCGGTTCATTGTTGAAGCTCCTGAGCCACCAAAAGCGGAAACCTGGGAGGCAATGCCACTGACCGACGAACAACGTCGTAACGGCGTTTACGTTATCCCGCCCGATCAGCGGCCCCGGGTGGTGCTGCGCTACGCAGACAGCCGCGAGCTGTTTGTTTCCGGATTGCTGGATGGGGGAGACGAGATCGCGCAACACCCCGCCGTGATCGACTCGCCTTTGGGCAAAGGCCACGTGATTCTCTTTTCAACCAATCCCATGTGGCGCGGTCAGACTAAGGGCAGCTATTTCCTCGTACTCAATGCAATCTTGAATTTCGACAATCTGAACGCTGGAAGAAAGCTCGATGACAAGTGAAGCGGTCTGGCCCAAGCAGGGCCGCGAGCGAACTAAGCCGGAAGTAGACCACGGAGACAGGGCGCGGCTGTTAGCCGCAAGGAATAGTTAGGGAAACCTCAGTCAAGTAGCGCCGGAGGCGTGGAAGAGGGTAGCCAGGTGCAAGCGCGAAGTGCGCAGCACCTGGTAGGGGCCAATTATTTGCAGCCCAGCCCTGACAGGGCGATAGAAATGACTCAACCGGATGAGCGTAGCATCTGCGCGCACTTTCAGCGCGCGGACCACTTACGAGGTAATCCAGGTGCTGCGCACTTCGCGCTTGCACCTGGCTACCCTCTTCCACGCCTCCGGCGCTGCTTGACTGAGGTTTCCCTAACTATTCCTTGCGGCTAACAGCCGCGCCCTGTCTCCGTGGTCTACTTCCGGCT
>JBGPNE010000208.1:0-5682 GCA_041487335.1 Pyrinomonadaceae bacterium | reverse complement strand
CTTTTAATGGCGAACTGGAAATCTCTGAAGAAGCGGCTCTCGGCAACTATCGAATCGTCGCCGCGGTTGAAGGCGGCACATCCGCCGGCAGCTTCGAAGTGGCTGAATACAAGAAGCCTGAGTACAAGGTCAAGGTTTCAGCACCAAAGAAATTCATCCAGGCGGGACAGAAGATAAGGTTTTCAATTGATGCTCGTTACTTCTTCGGTGCTCCTGTCGCGAATGCGGAAGTGAAGTACTACATCTATCGCTCACGCTATTACGCCTGGACCCTCGGAGCGAATGAGGCTGATGAAACCAGCGACGATACAAATAGCGAGGATGAGTACTCACGTTATTACGGCTACGGCGACGACATGGTCCAGGAAAGTGACGGTAAGGTTGATGCCCGCGGCCACCTGGATATCGAGTTTCAGATTCCCGAAGTAGTTGAAACAGATCCCTCGGATTACAGCTATCGTCTCGAGGCTCAGGTGACTGACTCTTCGCGACGCACGATCGACGGCAGTGCAAGCTTTGTCGCGACTCGCGGCAACACGGTCGCTTACGCCACTCCCGATCGTTACGTTTACAACAGGGGTGACGTGGCCAAAGTTCGCGTCACTACAACAGACTATGAAGGCCGACCCGTTTCCGCCAAAGTCCAGCTTCAGTTTGTCGAGCACACCTGGACGAAGAAACAAACGCAAGACACCTACTCTTCGTCCCCGGAGTATGAGATGCGTGAGCGTGAGATCTCATCCACGGTTCTGGAAACAGATTCGCAAGGCAGGGCCAGTTACGACTACGCCACCTCGGAGGCGGGCAATCTCTCGATTAAAACCGTCATCAATGAAGGCGGCAAGCAGGTCGCATCGATTGGAGGTTATCTCTGGGTAACCGACCGCGGGTATGAATGGTCTGATTCTTCCTACTACAGCGAAGACTACGGCTCAATCAAACTCATTCCCGACAAGAAGGCTTACAAAGTGGGCGAGACTGCTCACGTTCTCGCAATTCTGCCAACTGACAAAGCGCATCTCCTGGTAAGCACCGAACTTGCGAACGTAATGTCTTTCCAATATGTGAGCGCGCCGGAAAGATCTGTAGTTCTCGATGTGCCAATCGAAGCGAACTATGCTCCGAATGTGTTTCTCAATGTCACATACGTAAAAGACGGCGATATGTATACCAGCGACCAACGCCTGGTAGTACCCGCTCGTGACAAAATGCTGAATCTTGAGATCATCTCAAATAAGAAAGAATACAAGCCACGCGAAACCGCCTCTTACACGATTCTCGTTCGCAACTCTGAGGGCGCACCCGTTCCGGACGCAGAAGTCAGTCTCGGCGTAGTTGACGAAGCGATCTACAGTATTACCCCGGACTCTTCTGGCAACATCCGCAGCACGTTTTATGGAATGCGCTACAACAGCGTCGAGACGCATCTATCAATCAACTACACCTTCACCGGCTATGCTGGCGATAAACCAATGGACCTGGCGAAGAACAAACCCGCGTACCAGTTGGCAGACTTCAAAAACGAATCAGACCTAATTGAGCCAATGATTAGAAAGCAGTTTAAGGACACGGCTTTCTGGCAGCCGGGCGTAGTCACAGGCTCCGATGGCCGGGCAACTGTGAAGGTTAAGTTGCCCGACAACTTGACCACCTGGCGAGCAACGGCTCGTGGGATCACGGCGGACACAAAAGTTGGGGCAACGAAATACACAGTGGTCGCACGCAAGGACGTGATCATGCGCCTGGAGACCCCGCGCTTTATTACACAAGGCGACACCGTGACGCTCTCCGGTATCGTCCACAACTATCTCAACGCGGACAAAACAACTCAGATCTCGCTCGCTGTTGATGGCGCGCAACTTCTCAGCCCAGCAACCCAGACGGTTACGATTAATAAGGAGGGCGAACATCGTGTCGACTGGCAAATTTCCGCGCTCAACGTTGGCGAGATAAAACTCCTGGCCAAGGCGCTTACAAACACGGAGTCCGATGCGGTTGAAATTCCTCTGGAAGTTGTGCCGCGGGGACTCCATCAAGTGAAGAGCGAGACGTGGGCTTCAGCAGACGAAAATGCGGATAAGACCTTTTCGCTCGATCTGCCGTCGAATGCGGACGCCCGCGCACGAACGATGCGAATTGAAGTTTCGCCCTCGGTTGCGGGAACACTCTTTGGCGCTTTGGACTACCTCACAACTTATCCTTATGGCTGCACCGAGCAAACAATGTCGAGTTTTCTTCCGAATGTGATTGTGTCGCAGGCTCTGAAGGAGATGAAGTCAGCGTCTATTCGCAACTCCAATGATCTACCTCAGAAAGTCAAGCGTGGTCTGGATCGTCTCTACGCCTTTCAGCACAACGATGGCGGTTGGGGTTGGTGGAAAAACGATCAAAGTGATCCGTTCATGACGGCCTACGTCGTTGATGGACTGACCCTGGCGAAACAAGCTGACTACAACATTGATCAGAGTCGCGTCGATCGTGGTCGCGAAAAGCTCAGGCAGATGCTAGTTTCTGGAACCACGGAGGCCGGAACAGCGATCGATAATGAAACCCTCGTGTTCATGGTGTATGCATCTTCAGAGAGCGGCGGTGTAGACCCTCAGTACGTGGAGAAGCTCTTTGCTGAACGCAGAAATCTCCAGCCTTACGGTCGGGCGCTGCTCGCACTTACTTTGAAGCAAAAGAAGGACGAGAATCGCGCCCATGAGGTCGCCGGTGAGATTGAGCAATCCGCCAGCGCGGATAGCGTTACGGCACACTGGGAATCGCATCGCAAGGCAATGCTCGATTTCGCCGAGGATAATGATGTTGAGGCCACCGCACTCTCTCTGAAAGCGCTGGCGCGGACCAAACCTGATAGTTCACTTCTGCCTCGCGCCGCGCGCTGGCTGGTGTCAAATCGTCGTAATAGCTATTACTGGAACTCGACCAAAGACACCGCCTTCGCCATCCTCGGACTCATCGACTACCTCAAAACGAGTCGCGAGCTTTCGCCCGATTATGATTTTGAAGTCTACGTGAACGGCGAGACGGTGCTCACGCAGCATGTCTCTGCAGCAACCGCTTCGCAAACATTCGTCATCAGGCGCAAGGCGAGTGAGATCTCGGGAACGGACCAGGTGCGCGTCACAAAGCGCGGCCGTGGCATGCTCTACTTTTCCACGTCGCTCGATTTCTACACCGGCGAAGAAGATGTGGCTGCTCAAGGTTCTTCAGAGATCAACCTGACCCGCCAATACCTGCGGCTGCGGGTGGTCGAGGATGGCTACAAGCTTAAGTGGTCACTTGAGCCACTAACCGGCGAGATTCATTCAGGCGATCTACTTGTTGTGCGGCTACGGGTCAACGGCAAGAACGCACGTCATCTGATGATCGAGGATCCAATTCCCGCCGGCGCGGAACAGCTTGAGAGCGTCGGCAGTCTCAATCTCGACTACACCTCGGGCAGGGATTGGACCGATTGGTATAGCTCCCGTGAGTTCCGCGATCAGCGCACGGTCTTCTTCCTCGATTGCTTCGATGGCGACGCAACCTTTCAATATGCGATGCGCGTGCAGGTGCCCGGCCAGTTTCGTATTGCTCCGGCCCGCGCCGAATTGATGTACCAACCAGCGAATCATTCGAACACAGCGAGTGGGAAAGTGATTTTTCTGGAGAGAAAATGAATACCTCTCTCTGGTGGGTGCCCGGGCGGGTCTAATCCACCATGGGTGTCACGGAACTCACGGAGGCGGTACAGAGTTAGTCAGAAATATCAATGCTCCGATTACTGAGGTAAACACAATGCTTGCGGAAACATTCCAATCAATTGCCACAGCCACACGTCAGCTCTTCAGAAATTGGCGATCGCTGCTGATGCTTGCAGCCATCTACGCTGCCCTGCTCGCCACTCTCTACTTCTTTTTGACCATCAGAGAAGCGAGCATTGCGCAGGTGGTCTTTACGTTTGTGCTCACAGTCGCCGCGGCGGTTCTCTTTTTTGAGCTGCAGGCCATAAGCGCAGAATGCGCGAGCGCCCCCACCACCCCAGGCGGGCTGCCCGCCTGGGGACCCCGGCTCAATCCGATTTCCGCCTTGAAAAAATCACTGACAGATTTTTGGAAGATAGTGGCAATCAGCCTACCGGCGATCGCTTTGGCAGTTTTAGCGGTCTATTTGCTGGGCAAAGTTCAGGGCTACGTTGGCGCCGCATTTAAGTCTGCAACCGAGTTGCAAGAATATCCAATGGCCCTGCTGTCCCGAGTGCCCGCGGCATCTCCTAAGCAGCCTGTTCAGTGGAGTGTGGCCATACTCACAAGTGGTCGCTATCTGATTCTTGGCGTATTACTGCCACTGGCACTGATTCAGCTCTGGCTCGCCACGGTTCATGAAGGCCTGGTGCTGACAGTCCGGAGCGCCAGGACCCAGATTCTTCGCGCCTTTGGCCCACAGTCTGTCCTTACATATATGTCCGGCTTTGTCGTCTTCGCTGTCATTCCCTACCTGCTGCTCTACAGAACTACGACTACAAAGCATGCCTGGCTGGAAGTCGCGTTGTTTGTTGGGCGGCTTGGTCTCGTTTTCGGCCTGACTTTGTTCGGCTGGGTCGTAACGATGGCTGCGCTTGCGGTTTCACGCCAGGAGCCTCCAGATGACCCCGGTGACTTTGCCACTCAGGAGTCCTAATGTTGGCAAGGTACTCACCAGGCGTAGTGCCTCTGTCTGGCTTGGCCAGGACCGGTTTCACCGGCAGGTTGCTCTTGTGCTCGGCGGCGGCCTGTGTTGCTGTCTTCTTCTGGAGCGTTAAGTCACAGATGAAATGGCGCTCGAGTTCTTTTGCTCCATCGCGAGAATCGTTCAACGAAGCTGCTCTGGACCAGGTCTTGTATCGAGCAGCAACTACCTCACTCGGTGATCGCGAAGGCGCCGTCATCATGATCGATCCGCAGACGGGCCGCATTCGAGCCTTCATCAATCCACAACTCGCCTTCGAGGGAACCTACTCACCGGGTTCAACAATAAAGCCGTTTACCGCACTCGCGGCAATGCGGTCAGGCCTGATTGATGAGCAATCGCGAACGCTCTGCAGGGAAAACTACTCGCGCGATGGGTTTCACACCGTGTGCTCTCATGCGAAAGACCTACCTCCTTTTAACACGGCTGAGGCTATCGCTTACTCCTGCAACTATTATTTCGGAAAGTTGGGTGAGCGCCTTAATCAAATAGTTTTCGACGACACTCTTTCAGAGTTTGGCTTTGGTCAACGAACCGGAATCAACGGAATAAACGCCGAGCGAGAGTCCCCCGGGCATTTGCTGCGCGGTGAATGGCGAGCAGAAAGCGCGCTCGGCGAGGGCAACCATCTTCAGGTAACGCCGATTCAATTGCTCACAGCCTATTCGGCGCTGGTAAATGGCGGTCATCTCTTTACGCCGCGCATCGGACAAGCAAAGGATTTCGTCCCGCAATTGCGCGCAAGTCTAATGATTAACGATGAGCAGAGGTCACTGATCGTCGAGGGAATGCGGGGCGCGGTTCGTTACGGCACTGCTGAAAGAGCGAAACTGCATTCGCTTCCACTCTACATTTTCGGCAAGACGGGAACATCAACTCAGACAAACGGCTTTCGCACGCAAGGTTGGTTCGTGGGCTTCGCCTCGGCCGTCGATGACGGACTAAACAGTGAATCTCTCTCTGCGCCGG
>JBGPNE010000207.1:0-5699 GCA_041487335.1 Pyrinomonadaceae bacterium | reverse complement strand
TTCCTCTCGCGTGAACGATTCAATTGGCTGCGGCATGCCATCCTCGAAAACATGAAAGTCATTTTGGCGCACGTTGTCGATAGGGCGATTATTTCGATCGATAACTCGCACATTCAGAGTGACCAGCTCCGTGTTCACTACAATTGTGCTGCCCTCGTCGATCTCCGGCTCCGGGGGCGTTGGCGTCGGTTTTGGCTTAAGCACAGGCGCCGGCGGCGGCTCGCCGAGCTGCGGAGCAATGCGGTCAATCGGCGTCGGAGTTCCAGTCGGTGGCGGCGTGGGCCGCGGCGTTGGAGTCGGTGTTGGTGTTGGGCTTGATGTTGTCGCTGTTGTCACTGGCCGGCTGACGGTTTGAGTAGTACGGGGCACTGGAGTGGGCGTAGGCGTAGCGCGGGGAGCCATGGCCGCACTGCGACGTGGCCGCGAAGCCTGACTCCGGGCTGCCGACACGAGACTTGAGCCAATGAGGGCAGTGAGCGCGAAAGTAAGCGCCAGCGCCACCGTGAACCTTCGGTCCCTCAATCCACTCGCCAAATTCTTAGTAAGTTTCATCAATCTAATAGTCCTAACTCAATGACAAACTCAATAGCAGCCAATGCTCACGAACCCAGTTGCTTCTGTCCAAGTTTAACCCTTCACGCGCGAGCATGCGAAGTCCGGCAGAAGTCGCGGCGAAATACAGCGCGCGCGTTTAGAAAGATGTTCAGGAGAGATAATGCGTTGCCGGAATGCTGAAATCAACGCGACCAATGTCAACGAGAGGTGGGAATTGCGTAGTAGCCGTCTTTGGAACGAACGAACAGTTTCGGCAATCCGCGCGGCGGAGTCACCTTCACCTTGATTTTGTGCCAGCGCCCGTCGTTGGTGAAATTCGCCGGTTTATAACCAATCGAATACTGGTGGCGCAGCTCCAGCGCAATCTGCTCGAAGATGTCATCCATTTCGGCGTTGCTTCTGGGAAAGAAGGCTTTGCCGCCCGAGACACTCGCGAGCTCATCCAGGATTCCCTGGCCTTCCATACCCAATCCGCTGCCGGCATCGCTGCCGCTGAGGATGCCGATGCCGTAGAGTGTTACATCCGACTCTTTCAGGAGACGGCGTAGCTCATTAAAGGTATAGCGGGAATTGTTGTCCTGACCGTCGCTAATCAACAGCAGTGCTCGCTTGGGATGAACGCCGCGTTGGACCTTCTCAACGCCGAGATAGCAGGCATCGTACAGTGCGGTATTGCTCCTGGTTTGCACAAACATGAGCTTGTCGAGAACCGCATTCCCGTCGCGGGTTTTATCCAGCAGCAATTGCGCCCGGGAATTGAAGGCAATTAGAAAATACTCGTCAGAGTTATGACTTGTCTGGATAAACTTCGACAGAGCTTCGCGCGCGCGCTTGATTTTTTCGCCACTCATCGATCCCGAGACGTCGAAAATCACGCCCACTGAAACCGGCGCATCATCGTCGCTGAAGAACGTTATATCTTGCGGTTGCTTCTCGTCGAGCACTGTGAAAGCGTTCTTGGCCAATCCGGAAACGTAGCGCCCATAGGTGTCCGTCACCGTAACAGTAAACGTGATCAGGTCGGTGTTGGTTATAACCGGACCGTTGTCGAGCTCGTTCATAGGCCTTTGTTGACCGGAAGAATTGGAATCAGCCGTCGGAGGCGTTGGCGCGCTGGCTGGTTCGCCGGCGTGCCCGGTGGCAGACTTCTGCGCGCCTGTATCCTGGGCTCTGACGACGGTTGAAGAATTGGAAATCAGAAAAAGAACAACCAGACAGAAGATTAGGGAGATAGCAAAAGCGCGTCCAGGAGGTAAGTGCATATGACCCTCGCGTTCCTCGCAAGCGTTCCGGCTCGATTGTGCTGACCTGAAGATAGGGCTGCAAACACAGATGCCGGACACAGAAGCCGTGATGTCCGAAGGGCTGAATTTTCTTTAGATCTAACTGGGAATCGCTTACGTGGGGAAACGTGCCGCGCGCTACTTCCATTCCAGTCTGTGATTAGCTGGGATTCATTGTAGGACAGGTATCAGGCCGGGTAAAGCAAAAAGGCCGTAAGAGTAGCATTTAATCAAGCCGCTGTAGGGACGGACCTGTGTGTCCGCACTCAGCGTGCGTTAGGGCGCACACATAGGTGCCCCCTACAATGTCAGTTCTGTCTCTGAAGAGTCTTCAGGGTGAGTGAACGAGAAACACGTCCCAGGCCCAGCGGCCCAGTTGCGCATCATTCGTATCTTTCACCTTTGCGCGATAACGGAATCCATTGCCATACTGGTCCCTGCGCCTCGATTCCCTGTAATCCAGGTCTAATGTCTTGAGACCAAGTTGGGGTAGGGTTTTTAATTCGTTCGGTTCGGAGATGCCGTTGTGATTTGTCTCTTGCCATAAGCGTAACGAGGAAAAGACGCTATCCCGGCGATTTATCACGCCGTCCCCGTTACCACCGTTTGCCTGCTTATCGAATTCAGCCAGCGCCAGAAAACCGTTTTTCTTTTCGACAGGAGGTTGAGGAGTGAAGTTACCAAACAACTCCGTTCCGTTATCAATCCTACCGTTGCCGTTGCGATCCAATGCCAGCCAGGCTTCATCGGCTTGAATCCAGGAGAGTTTGAGAGGCGTACCACTTCCCATTATGTCAAAAAAGACGCCGTTTGCCGGGCTTGTCAGATCGAAACCGTTTCCCAGGGTGTCAATCACGATCGGCGACATGCAGTAGCAGCCCGGGTCTTGGTCGTCCCTCAGTCCGTCGCAATCGTTATCTACTCCATCTTGACACAAGGGAGCATCGATATCGCACCATCCGGGGGAATTAGATGCCCGCTCATCCTGTTGGTAAATGCAGTCCCTCACACAACAGACGCCTTCGCGACTAAAAAAAGGGCCGCAACCGTCCTCTATGGGTTCCGGGTTATCCCATGTACACGGGTCCACCGGGGGGCCCTTCGGGCAGCGCTGTGGAAGTGTTTGCGGACAGGGCACCGGCGTCGGTGTGGGCGTTGATGTGGGCTGTGAGCACTCATTGTGCGCACTCAGTTCTGCGCCCGACGCAAAAAACTTGGCAAGTGACGCAAGGTCAGACGGTGCGCTCCATTCAACTTTGGCTCAAGGAACTTTCCCGGCGCTCAGTCGTGTACGCAAAGCGCAAAGCGAAAGCCCGCAATCAGGGCGACCGTAAAGCGCATGCTATACTTTCGCGTTAATCTGAACCTTGGAATGATTGAGTAATGGCTGAGTTTATTTGTCGATTAGGAACGCCGGCGGGCGAGGTGGTGACGCGTACCGTGGAAGCGCCGGGCGTTAACGAGGCGCGCGCGCGTTTGGAGCGCGAAGGTTTCCGCGTCTTCAATGTCACGCCACCGAAGATGAGCGGAGTGACTGCGCTGACCCGACTGGGTGGACGAGGCGGCCAACCAAAAGTAAAAGCTAACGACTTCCTCCTCTTCAACCAGCAACTGGCGGCGCTGGTGCGCGCCGGTATTCCGATTCTCCAGGCTATCTCGATGTTGCGTAAGCGCGCGACGTCGGCACGTTTGCGCGCCGTGCTCGGAGACGTTGAAGATCAGATACGCGGTGGCGCTGCGCTTTCGCACGCCTTCGCGTCGCAGGGAGGTATCTTTCCAAGAATTTATACCGCTTCGATCCTGGCAGGCGAACGTTCGGGCGCTCTGGATGAAGTGCTGCTTCGTTACGTAGCTTACATGCGACGCAATGTGGCGTTGCGCCGCAAGATTCGCGGCGCGCTGGCATACCCGCTGTTCCTGCTTTTCGCATCGGGCTGCATGGTGACCTTTCTGACTGTCTATGTGGTGCCGAGGATGTCCGATCTGTTTTCAGGATTTGGCACTGAACTTCCCTTCGTTACTCAGCTCGTCCTGGGAATTTCCAAATGGCTCTCAGCTAACGTTATCTGGTTTGGACCGCTATTCATTGGTGGCTCCATCGCGTTGTTTCTCTGGTCGCGCACTGAGTCCGGCCGCCTGAAAGTCGATTCGTTCGTTCTAAAGATACCGCTCGCCGGTAGCCTTGTAGTACAGCTCTCAATTGCGCAAGCGACTCGCTCGCTGGCTACGCTGCTGGCCGGTGGTATCACCCTAGTCGAGTCTTGGGAGATAGCCGCGGAGTCAATTACAAATCGCCAGCTGAGGCGCCGCAGCTCGGCGATCCTGCCGATGATTCGCGAAGGCCGTTCTTTTACTGAGAGTTTGGAGGCCGCTGGCTGGGTGCCGTTGCTCGCAGTTGACATGGTGGGAATTGGCGAGCGTTCCGGCAGTTTGCGCGAGATGCTCGACGAGGTGGCGGTGTTTTATGACGCTGAGTCGGAGGTCCGGCTTGAGCAGTTGACGACCACGCTTGAGCCTGCGATTCTTGTCGTCATGGGTGGAATCGTTGTCACCATTCTGCTGGCCATTTACCTTCCCATCATTCAATCAATATCCAGCGGCGCGGGAGTGGCTGGCCACCGCTAAGCAACAACCGAGGAGGTCTGGCACACTGGTTCATTAGCGACGGCAGCAAAACCTGAATGAAAGAGTTAACGGAAAATCCTGCAGCAACTCCGCCAGCGCAACCGACGTTGGGTTCTGACGTGATAGTCGACGAGAAACTCGCGCCAGGTGTGGACAATCACGACCCACCGGAGGTGCGGACGGCGAAAGAACTCGCGCGTCGCTATCGCCTGACCTTCGTCGAATTGCTTCCTACCGACCAGGAATCGCCGATTGATTACACCCTCTTCAATGAGATTCCGGTCGACCTGATGGTGCGCTATCAGTTTCTGCCGCTCAAGCGTGATGGAAAAGGGCTGCACATCGCGATGGCAGACCCGACGGACCTGGAACGCCTGGACGAGCTTGCGAACGCCCTGAAGGCTCGCATTGTTCCACACGTTGCCACCGCGGGAACCATCGAGGTGATCTTGCGGCGCGGCGATGCCACGCAGCGCGTGTTGCAAGAAGCGGCGTCCGGCTTTCGCATCTCCTTAGTCAGGGAAACTGAAACGGGTGAAGAAGTGCTTGATCTCGATCGGCTGGCCACCGATTCCGAGATGTCGCCAATCATCAAACTCGTCGATACCATAATCTATAACGCGATGGAGTCGCGCGCGTCTGACATTCACATCGAGACGCGCGACACGGAGGTGCAGGTCAAATATCGAATCGACGGAGCGCTCTACGCCAAAGTTGATCCTATTGATCTTGCCTACCACCAGACGTTGATCTCGCGCATAAAAGTTATGTCTGAGTTGGACATTGCCGAGCGCCGCGTGCCGCAGGACGGTCGCTTCCGCGTTCGCTATAAGGGCCGCAACGTTGATTTCCGTGTCTCAATCATGCCCACGATCCACGGTGAAGACGCAGTCATTCGTATTCTCGACAAGGAGCAGATAAACGAAGAATTTCGCAACCTCAATCTTGACGTCGTTGGGTTTGCTGAAGAAGACCTGAGGAAGTTTCGTCACTATATTGCGGAACCTTACGGCATGGTGTTGGTCACCGGCCCGACCGGTTCAGGCAAAACCACTACCCTCTACGCCGCGCTCAACGAAATCAGAAACGAAGAAGACAAGATCGTAACCATTGAGGATCCGGTTGAGTATCAGTTGCACGGCATCACGCAGATTCCCGTAAACGAAAAGAAAGGGCTGACATTCGATCGCGGGCTGCGTTCGATTCTGCGACATGATCCTGACAAGATCATGATCG
>JBGPNE010000206.1:0-5712 GCA_041487335.1 Pyrinomonadaceae bacterium | reverse complement strand
TGAGGTCAATTCCGCGGCGATACCAGAGGAGTTGATCGAATCCGAATTGTTCGGACACGTGAAGGGGGCATTCACTGGAGCGACAGTGGCAAAGAAAGGGAAGTTTGAGCTGGCCGATGGCGCGACACTGCTCCTTGACGAGATTGGAGACATGAGTCAGAAGGTCCAGGCAAAAGTCTTGCGCGTTCTCGAAGAGCAAAGATTTGAACCCGTTGGCAGCGGAACCCCCGTCAGTGTTGATGTTAGAGTTATTGCAGCGACGAACAAACAACTGGATCTCGAGATCGAACAAGGTAAATTCAGGCCTGATCTCTTCTACCGCCTCAATGTGATTCCTTTTGAATTGCCGCCTTTACGTGAACGTCTCGAAGATGTACCGCTGCTCGTCAACTACTTCAATGAGCACTTTTCCAGGGCTTACGGCAAAGCGCCGAAACAGTTCGCCACGGAAGCGATTGAAGAACTTCAGAACTACTCCTGGCCCGGAAACGTTCGCGAGTTGAAGAACACGATTGAGCGCGTGGTCATAATGAACCCGGGCTTGAAAGTGGGCGCCAGCGATTTACCGCCACGTGGAAAAGAGGAGGCACCTGCTGCTTCGTTTAGATTTCCCTCATTCAAGGACGCTACCGAAGCCTATCACCGCGAGTTCATTCAGAGAAAACTGGAGGAGGCGGATGGAAATGTTTCGCGGGCGGCAGAGCTAATGGGAGTAGACCGCAGCCATCTTTACCGCCGCATGCGCGCCTTGGGCATTCAGAATCGGGAGCGGGCAGGAGCTTCCTAGTTAGTCTAGCCTGCCGGGGATCAATTACCCGTGTGGTAAGATTGGCGCGGTGATACGAAGAGCGTTTTGAGGTTGAAATGGATTACGCAACAAGAGAGCTTCTGAAGCGTTACGCGAAGCTGGCTTTGAGACAGCCGTTCTCGCCGGTTTTGCTGAACATTCTGGTGACTTCTGTGTGTGACATGCGCTGCACACATTGCTTTTTCACCGACGAGCTTAACGACCGCCCGCGCAAGAAGCTCCAGATGAAGACACACGAAATCGAAAGAATCTCGGAGACGCTGGGCGGGAATCTTGGGGTTTTGATTCTCGCCGGTGGCGAGCCGTTTACGCGTAAGGACCTGCCTGAGATCGCGCGAGCTTTCTATACCAACAATAAGCTCGAGTCGATCTACGTCATGTCCAACGGACAGATTCATAAGCGAATCTTTCCGGACGTAACTCGAATCCTGGAAGAATGCCCCAATCTCAATGTGACAGTAGCCCTTGGTATTGATGGTCTCAAAAATCAGCACGAGAAGATACGGCAGAAGCCCGGCTCGTGGGACATTGCAATTGATACCGCCCGCCAGCTGCAAGCGATTAAGAAGGAGCACCCGCAGCTCGATGTGCAAACGTGCACTTGCTTCATGAACTCGAATCAGGACACGATTTTTGAGTGGTACGACTTTTTGAAGTATGAGTTGAAACCTGACAAGGTTAACTTTAACTATATTCGTCCCCCTTCTGCAGATCCAAAAGAGCTTGATATTGATCATTCGAGATATGCGAAGCTTGCCCACGTGATCGATGAAGACTCCCGTCATGCGACCATTAAGAACAACTATGGCGGCAAGGCTGGTTTCTTCAAGGCGGCGATTGATATCTACATGCATGGTCTGATTGCGAAGACGCAGGAGACCGGAACAGCACAGATGAAGTGTTATGCGGGAACTGCTGGTGGCGTCATTTACGATGAAGGAACGGTTTCTTCCTGCGAGAACCTCGACCCCATCGCTAATCTTCGTGATTACGACTGGAATTTCCAGAAACTTTGGCTGTCTCCTGCTATGCAGGCGCGTCGCAAGAAAGCGGCTGACGGATGTTTCTGCACTCACGAGTCGAACAGCTACTATCCGTCCCTGCCTTTCAACCCAAAACATTTGATCCAGATTAAGAGACTGGAAAGAGAAATGAAGCAGGCCAGAAAAGAGATGGATCGCGCCCAGGCTCAGGTGGACGGTGTGGCGGTAAGGGCGTGAGTAATTTTCGGTCTGCGATTGCCGATTTGGGAAATAGATCGGTGAAGACCAAAGCCCCAGGACCACCAATCTCAAAGTCAAAAATGTTTCGATCTCGGGTTCCCAAGATTCTGATTATCTCATCTGATACCGGCGGCGGTCACCGGTCGGCCGCCGCAGCGATCGTTGCCGGCGTGCACAAGTTTTTTGAAGGGCAATCTTATGCCGTTCGCGTTGTGCGCGCGGTTGAGGAGTCTCACTCGGTAACTGACAAGCTGGTTCGTTCATACAACTGGGTGCTGCGCAACCGGCAACATTGGATGAAATACCTTTACTGGTGCGTCAATAGATTCCGACCGGAAACGCGCGAATTCTTCTATAAGAGAACCGTTGGTTATGTCGTTGGGCTCTTCGAACGCTGGTGCCCGCACGTGGTGGTTAGTGTTCATCCGCTCACCCAACATATCTTCGCTCGTGTCTTGAAGGAATTGAATCTCGCCGATCGGATTCCGCTGGTCTCCGTTGTCACCGATCCTTGTTATGGATTCTGGAGAGGATGGGCATGTGATGATGTGACGCTCTATCTTGTGGCGAGTGAAGGAGCACGCCGACAGTTAATCGATTATGGTGTCGCCCCGCAGCGGATCAAGATCTCGGGTATGCCTGTTCATCCAAAATTTGCTTATCCTGGTGAAGCGGCGGCCCAGGTGGCACGACGTGCTCTTGATCTGGATCCAGATAAGTTCACGGTATTTGTCAATGCTGGTTGGGAAGGTGGAGGCAACATTCCCCACATTTTTCGTGAGTTGATTCGTGGAGAATTGGATGTCCAGGCCATTTTTCTTGCTGGACGCAATGAAGAATTAAAAGCGAGGGCGGAGTCGCTTGCCTCCTACGCGACTTTCCCGATCAAGGTCATTGGTTACTCTGACCACGTGGAGCAGTTGATGGGTGCCGCGAATGTGATGATTTCGAAGCTGGGCGGACTTACTACCTTTGAAGCGTTAGCCTGCCGACTCCCGATCATAGCTGACGTGATCACCGGCTCGATGCCACAGGAAGCTGGAGCAGCAAATCTGATTGTCAAACGTGGTGCTGGAGTGCTACTGGAACGAGCAAGCGATATTGTTCCCGTCATACGGCGTATGGTTGAAGATACGGCACATTACTCCGCAATGCGGGCCGCAACCGTCGGGCTCGTGATTCCGAATGCAACACGCAAGATTGTTGAAGAGATTGCGGCTCTTATCCCCGCGTCTGTTAAAGCTGCGGAAGAGGCCGTTCTCACCGAGGTTGCTGCGGCTTTAGTGCCTTAACTGTTTAAGGCTCTTCGGGACTGGATTCCCGGAAAATGAATCCCAGATCGTGATTTCGCCCGCTTGCGTTCGGCAAGGCGGGCTTTTTCTGGAGAAGAGAGACTATCGAGTGAGCTTGCTGCTTGAAGGAAAACGGGCGTTCATAACCGGCGGGACGCGAGGAATCGGTGCGGCCATCTGCGACGTGTTTGCGCGCGAAGGGGCGGACGTGGCGTTCAGTTTCTGGTCGCGCGATGATCTCGCCAACGAGGTTCGCAGCAAGATTGAGGCTCACGGCAAAAAGACGTTGTCTTTCAAGGTGTCTGTAACCGATCGCTTAGGCATGAAGCGCGTGGTGAGAGAGATCGTCGAGAAGTGGAGCGGGATCGATATTCTGATCAACAACGCCGCGATCAACCGTGGTGACAACTTTGCTACGACAACCGACCGCGCCTGGGATGAAGTAATCCACACCAACGTTGACAGCCTCTTCGCCGTCACAAAGCCAATCTATAAGCAGATGATTCGGCAGAGGAAGGGAAGCATTCTTAACATCACCTCGATTGGTGCGATACGCGCCCTGCCTACCTCGGTTCACTACGCGACATCAAAGGCTGCGATGATTGGATTTACTAAGTGTCTCTCGCGCGAAGCTGGCACTTTCGGCGTCAAAGTAAATGCGATCGCAGCAGGAATCTTCGACACGGATCTTGCGCAGGGCCTGCCCGAGCGACTCCTGCAGATGCACGATTTTTGGGCCTCAGCTGGACGTTTGGGCCGCCCTGAAGAACTCGCTGAGTATGCCGCCTTCATGGTCAGCGACCGCAATAGCTTCATGAATGGGGAGGTCGTGATTGTTGATGGTGGGGCAATTACCTAGCCGTGCAGTATCTCAGGCCAGTCGCTTAAGAGCGCAATCATCATGACGAGCGTGAGAGCCGCAAATATTGCGAAGACTATCACAGGAATGAAGTATCGAATTATTCCACTGCGCTTCTTACCGGTAGCCATTCATTTCACCCATCTCAATCAATCCACCGGAATTTAGAAAGTCGCCGAAAACCAATTTCCAGTAACCAACTATTCCTTGGGCTTGAGCTCCAGGGTTGCGATTCGACTTTCGATATCGCGGAGCTTGCGAGGCAGATCGCCCAGCTTCTTGAACACGGCCGTTGCGCGCCAGAATTGGTGGTTGTCCATCGCTGGCGAACCGCACAAGATCTGTCCTGGCGGGACGTCAGTGGGAACGCCGCTCTGGGGATAAAGCATTGCGTCGTCTCCTACGGTTAAATGGCCTCCAATTCCCACCTGGCCGGTCAAGACTACGCGGCATCCAATATGCGAGCTGCCAGCCAGTCCTACCTGTGCGCACACGAGCGCATCTTCGCCAACGGTGCATGAGTGGCCAATCTGTACCAGGTTGTCGATCTTCGCACCGCGGCTGATTCGCGTCTCTCCGACCGACGCCCTGTCAATCGTCGTGCCCGCGCCGATCTCCACATCATCTTCTATCACGACTTTGCCGGTCTGCGGAATCTTGAGCCAGCGCGCATTTTCGTCCTTCGCGTAACCGAAACCGTCCGAGCCGATCACGGCGTTATTGTAGATGATCACACGATCGCCTATCTCGGTGCCTTCGCGAATCGCCACGCCTGAATGAATCACACAGGCTGCTCCGATGCGTACATTGTCGTAGATAGTTACGTTGGCATAGATCCGCACGCCTGATCCGATCCGGACGTGAGGGCCGATCACGGCATTGGCTCCGACAAATACATCGGCCGGAACATAAGCCGTAGGGTCCAACACCGCAGAAGGATGTCTGGATGGCGAAAATGTCGGCTCAGGATGAAAGAGTCTCAACGCGCGGGTATAGGCGAGATACGGATCTTTCGCGCGCAGGACTGCGATGTCACTGTCTATCTCAAAGTCTTCTGAAACGAAGATCGCGGAGGCGAGCGTTGCCTTCACTCGTGTTGTGTACCGGCGGTTGGATAGAAAGGTAACCTCCCCTGGTTTCGCATCATCAAGTCCGGCGGTACCGTGAATCTCAATGTCTGGAGTGGCTCCTTCAATGCGGGCGCCCGTCAGGGCTGCAAGTTCTGAGAGTTTCATGTCGAGGAGTTTAGCGCACCAGTCATACAGGCGCACGTAAGGTAATTAACAATAGGTTTGCCAGCAGTGTTAAGCGTAGGTGTGAGATTAAAAGCGTAACGTGCTGTGGCTGTCGTGCGCGCCTCTTTGCCTTCGCCGAAGGTATCAATTGTCACTCTGTCCACTAGGGCAAGGGCTATTTCTCGCTTGGTCTTGTCATCAGCTTTGGACACGCGATCAGCCATCAGCTTCAACATGGTTTCGGCGTTGAGTATTCGGAGTTCAAGCGCCTCGGCAGTTTCTTGCCCTCGTGAGA
>JBGPNE010000205.1:0-5720 GCA_041487335.1 Pyrinomonadaceae bacterium | reverse complement strand
CTCTTCAACGTTTACCAGACCAAAGTCGTCTTCCTCGTTGCCCTTGAGCTGGTGCTTGTTTCTCATAGCCACGCGTGCATCTTCTATCGCCGCCTGGAAGATTTCACGATTGCTAGCTTTTCCATGAATCTGCAAACCGTTGCGGCCAAATATCTGTAGGTGCGTAGTAACGGGAATGTAAACGTGACGGTCGATGGAATCGCCGAAGAATGAGCCACGCTTCTCTTCGACGCCGACAATGCGCAGCGGCAGGCCGCGTATCTTCAAAGACTTGCCGATAGGATCCGCGTAGGGAAAGAACTTGTCCTTGATGTCGCCCCCGAGCACCACAACGAGCGCGGAACGCTGCACTTCATCAGCCGAGATAAACCGACCCTCGGAGATCGTCTTGTCCTCGATGTCCACCATGTTCGCCGTAACACCAAAGACCAACGCCCCCGGAAACTCGGCTCCGTCCTGGGTCAAATCAGTCTGCCCTTGAACCTCAGCACCAACGTCGGCGCATGACAAACAGTGGTCGCGCACCCACTCGTAGTCGTCCCAGTTGATTCGCTTATTGCGCCGGTTCATGCGTTCAAACTCTTCGTCCGGAAGATGGCCGGAGAAAGCGATGCGCGCAATCATGAAGTGATTGGCCCCAAGAATCTTCGCCACTTTGTCAACCACATACGTGTTCAGGCCGCTGATTGAAGCGCCCACCGTTACCACGGAGGCAACGCCAATGATGATTCCAATAAGCGTCAAAAATGCGCGCAGTTTGTGCGCAGAAATCGACCGCAAGGCAATCTTCAGGGCGTCGGAATAGAAGGAGAAAAAGGCTTTCATCACAGTTTATGAAGAACTCAAGCTAGACTTGGCGCCAGTCCCTGTACGAAGGGGATGGTAGGAAAGTTTGTGGCATTTGATTTGCCCTCAAGCCAAGAGTTCCGTTTCCAGCATTCGCTCATTTCATCTGGGCAGACGCGGAATCTTGCCACCAGGGGCAGCGACATTGCGCTCCTGTCTGACTGAATGCTGCCAAGAGGGCTAGCTCTTGGGGCTTGGGGAAGATGCCCTATGGCCGAAACGCCCCATACCTTTGACGTTCCATCGACGGATTTATTAACACTCAGTTCAATTCACCCGCCGACTCGGTTGCCTTCAGTGAAAACTTGTCGGCCCAACGTATCCGTCCGGTGACCTGCATCGCGATAAACAGCGTGATGATCGAACCAATCGTGATCGCCAGGCCAGTGAATCCTTTGAGGAAGAAGGCATAGGAGAACATTACCAGATAGACGAACTGTGCCAGTGCGGCCTCTCTACTCGCGAAATGCATTCCCACTACAAGCCGCAGATAACTAACGACGAGGAAAACGGAAACAGCGGAAGAGATGGCAAATGCCACGTGAATTGACACGTGGTCTACCAGATAAGCGAGCAACAGATGGAACGAGAAGAATGCGGCGGCAAGGAAGAAATAGTTCATCGGGTGTAGCTCGATGCCCCTCAAGGTTGTTATGATCAGCATCAAAAAGAAGAAGAAGAAGAGCGACACGGGCGCAAAAAAGCTGATTCTTCCAGCTAGTGGCCCAGGCTGGAGCTTTTCCGGCATCACCATCGCGATCTGATATCCAGACACCAGATTCTTATAGGACCATGTAAGATCCCAACCGTTGGCTGCCTCGTGTTTTTCTGACGGTGAAAGCGTGTTATCAGGAAAATCTATGTCCTTGAAGTTGGTCTTCATGTTAAGCGTGAAGTCGCGAACCTGCGTGACGTCGGGGCTGCCAAAACTGTAACGCCACTCGTTTAATCCCTGGGAACGATAGCCGACGGCGAGTTCGGTGGTCTTGCCTGGCGCAATCTTGACGGCCCCAGTGGTGGCGTTATCTTTGTTACTGGTGGGCACAGAAGTCCCATCAACAGTGAATGTCAGATTGTCATAGATCGCCTTGGCAGTGGGAAAATTCAGCCTGAAGTTGACTGTTTCCTCTTTGTCGCTCGTATTGCGAAAACCGTAGGCGCCGGCAAAAGCAACTTTGTAGGTGCTGTACCAGAGCAATCCTTTCTGGCGATGCTCAAGATCGAGCGCGACATCAACCGAGCTGCTTTCCAATGGCAAGGAAGTTGTGATTTCTTCCTGGACTATCTCAACGATCTTTTTGCCGTCCTCAGTGCTCTCTTCCTTCTTCGGCACAATTCGAGTGAAGGAAGCAGTTGGCGGCGATTGGTCTTGCGGAACACCCCAGGTGGAAGCTACGCGGTTCTCAGCTATAGCATCCAACGAATAGGTGCGCGAAAAGATCGTGCCGCCGAGAATGGCCCAGGCTACCGTGGTGCATACGAAAATGAACACGATTGCAATGATTCGCTTCGTCATCATTTACTCCTTAGAAACTGTTGAAGGCCCAGTCAAGAACCCGTCCAAAGCGCTTTGCCAGGCAAAGCCAAAACACAAAAAAAGAGATGCGAGCAACTAACGGCTACGCACCTGTTGAATCAGCGTCTCCATGTGACCCAGGTAGTTTTCCAGTGCTCTGCGTCCGGCTGCGGTTAGCTTGTATTCAGTCTTGGGCAGGCGTCCTTCGAAATACTTCGTGCATGTGAGGTAACCGGCTTCCTCGAGTTTGCGCGCATGAACGCTAAGGTTTCCGTCGGTGATGTTCATCAGGCTCTTGAGATCATTAAAGGTCAGAGAATCATTAGCTGCGAGCGCGCTGACTATACCAAGACGCAGTCGCTCGTGGATCAAGCGGTCAAGCAAAGGCGCGGGATTCTTTGCCTTAGCGCCGCGAAGCTGCCGCGGCCCTGGCGAGGCGACATCGTGTCTTCTTTGACTGGAATGTTTTAGTGCCGATTGTTTAGCCACCATACCTCCTTGCGACAATTACGCCGAAAATTATGTGAAGCCCTCCAAAACCCGCTGCCATGAACCAATCCGCGAAAGTCGCTGGCGCAAAAAGCGCGGCCGCGCCAAGCCCCATAAAGCACAACCCCATGATGGGAACTACTGGCACCGAGAACATTCCTCCAGTAACTACGCCCGTGCCGTAAAGCAGCAGCCAAACTCCCGGAATGGAATTCGTCAATCCCGCGCGGTAAAGCACGACTGTAAGCAATCCGCCGGCAATAATCGGAGGCGATAGACTGAAGGCAACTTTACGTCCCGGTCCGGATAGAAGGGGCACGTGCAGAGCGCGCGCTTTTCGATCTATTGACCAGCCCGCAATTAGCAGCGAGACCATCGCCTCGGTAATCCAAAAAGCGAGCCAGGTTTTGAAGACTGTCTGACGAGCTGCCAGGAAAGCAGCCGCAAGAGCAGTAAGGCCGATGGCGACCTCACCCCATCCCGAGATCCCGGTGAAGGCCGAGGCGCGCTCCATCGTTTCGCGGATGTAGCGCAGATTGTCCATCGCCCGCTCGTGGAGCGCTGGCGGCTGGTCTAGATCTGGCGGAACTAAGCGAATTGAGCCCATCAACGCGAATAATAGTGGCATTCACTGTGTTGCGTCAAGTACTTTGTTAGACAAAGTCAAAACCTCTACCCGAACTATTGGGACTTCTGTTTCCCAAAGAGACGCTAATAATGATTCTGCGGGTTTTATGCGCTCAGGCGCGAGCGGCAGTCCTGGCCACGATGTGGTTAGTTTTCGCGCTGGCGCTCTTCTTGCGCCCGCGGATGATCAGCACTGTAAGCGCGGCTCCGCCGAGAATGATGCTGATCATTTGTGACGTCGAAAGACCGGTGAGGGTCGTCAAGCCAAGGATGTCGCCACGTGGATCATCTCGGACAAATTCGATCGCGAAGCGAATCCCAGCGTAAAGCAGCGTATAGAGGAGTATTAGCTGCCCGCTGAAGCGTTTGCGTCTGTGCAGCCAGAGGAGAAAGAAAAAGACGATGAGCATTGCAAACGATTCGTAGAGCTGAGTCGGGTGAAGATAGGAGTTTGTGGGCACTCCTGTAATTTCGTGACCGACTTCCGTGAACTTGACGCCCCATGGCAAAGTCGTCGGTTTTCCCCAGCAGCACCCTGCGGAAAAGCAGCCTTGCCTGCCAAAAAAGTTTCCCATGGCGATGCCGGGCGCGCACGCGTCAGCAGTTTTCCACCAGGGCAGTTTGTATCGCTTCATTAGAAAATAGCCGGTCAGCACAGCGCCGATGAGTCCGCCATAAAAGACGCCGCCCGAACGCAGAAAGTCGAGTGAGAACAACTGGAGCGGGTGCTCGCGATACTCTGGTTCAGTCCAGAACATCAGGACCTTTGAACCGATGAGCGATGCCAGCAGCATCCAAAGACTTAGATCGTAAATCTTCTCACGCGGCAAGCCATCACGCACTGCGAGTCTGACCGTGATGAGAATAGCGAACAAGAACGCAAGCGCGAGAAACACGCCATAGGTGTTTATGGGAAAACTGCCGATGTGGAATAGTTCTGGATACATCTGACTACTGACTACTGACCACCGACGTTTTCTCTCTCCTGCCTTCAAAAATCAGATCGTAAGCGAGCAAGATAGCGCCGAGGCAAATACTCGCATCTGCAACATTGAATGTCGGCCAGTGATACCTTCCGGCGTGTGCGACGATGAAATCTATCACATAGCCTAGCCGGACACGGTCAGTCAGATTTCCCGTGATGCCTGCGAGCAGAAGTGCACATGCTCCGAGCACGCGATCATCATTTCGCGGCGTGTGCAAAAAATAATAGAGCACTGCCATGACTGCCGCTATCGCGAGTACTACAAAGAACCAACGCGCAGACGAACCGCCCTCTTGCAACTGACCAAAAGCGATGCCGCGATTCTCGGTGTAAATAAGATCAAGGAAGCCCTTAATCAGGGTTCGGTCATCTCCGAAGCGAAGCGCACGCACTGCCCACGCCTTCGTCGCCTGATCCACCATGTAGACGCCAAATGCCGCAAGCAAGTAGCCCGCCCGCCATAAGCGGCGTGCAATATCCGAACTTCCCTGCGCTTCTTTCGTGACCATCCTGAAAACTCCGGCAGGCGTTTATCATCAGATCTTGGTAACGGAAGCACCGTTAGGTGCGAAGTGTCTATAGACTTCAGCGGATGTCTTGACTCTCTACAGAAGCGAAGCCCGTTGGGGCTTCGCTTCTGTAGGAAACCCTGAATTTCAACTCCGAGCTTGCTATAAACCTCTCGCTCCCTCCGGAGCTTACGGCGTGTCCCGCTCGATCTCCTCGAGAGCCTCAAAACAGCGCTCGCACACATTAGGATAGCGCGAAGACTCGCCTACTCGGGTCGAGTAGTTCCAGCAACGCTCGCACTTCACACCTTCAGCCACCCCGATTCGTATTTCGATAGCTTCCTCGCCGAGCTCCCGGTTTAGCCGGAGATCGACCTGCGACACAATGAAGACATAGCGCAAATCATCGCGATAATGGTCCAACCACTTATATGCGTACTCTCCAGCCGAGATCTCGACTCGAGCCTCGAGTGAGCCACCGATCAACTTTGACGTTCTAGCTTCTTCCAGCCTTGCCAGTACTGCGTCACGGTACCTAAACAGATGAGCGTAGGCTGCGAGTATTTCGGCGTTTTGATTAGCGCTGGGGCTCGGCAATTCAGCCAGATGTACCGAGAGAGGTGTACGCTCACCGTCGTCGCGTGGCAAGTTTTCCCAAATCTCATCGGCAGTGAAAACCAGAATTGGTGCAAGCATCCGCGCTAACGAGTGCACAATTACGTATAGAGCTGTCTGCGCAGAGCGACGT
>JBGPNE010000204.1:0-5720 GCA_041487335.1 Pyrinomonadaceae bacterium | reverse complement strand
TGGGCACCTGGGTCTGGGGGTTCGGGTGCTGGGGGGTATCGGTGTACCGGGTCTGCGGGGGCGCTGGGTAAGGGGGGAACTGGGTATCTGGGTAACTGGGTAACTGGGGAACACGGGAACGGGGGAACAGGGAAAAAAGGGAATGGACGGTGGAGAATTGTAGTGTCCCCGACTTCTCGGTTTCCACCTTTCCCCTTCCCCTTTTCCCTGTTCCCCCGTTCCCCTGTTCCCCGGTTCCCCCTTTACTTCCAGCGGCAGATCAATTATGAAGCTCGCGCCCTTACCTGGCTCGCTTTCCACAGTGATCTTTCCAGCATGTTGCTCAACAATCTGCTTTACGATCGCGAGCCCCAAACCTGTGCCGCGTTTTTTGGTTGAGAAGAAAGGTTCAAAAACTCGCTGGCGTGTCGCCTCATCGATTCCTTTCCCCTGGTCCGCGATCGTTACGCGCGCATATCTCTTGCCGGAAAAGCCCGCACCATTGCCCCTTCCCTGCAGTGTTACCAGATTCGTCGAAATAGTGATTGGTGCACCTTTCGGGCTTGCATCGATTGCATTGGCGACGACGTTGACGAATACCTGCCGCAATTGGTGCGCATCCCAGTTGCCCAGTATTGCCTGGCTGCTGAATCTCTTCTCAATCGAAGCTTCCGTCTGCTTAATTCGATCGGCGACAAGGTCCAGGCTCGAATTGAGCAACTCGTGCAGTTGAATTTCAGACGGCTCCAGATGTTTTTGACGCGAGAACTCGGTGACGTCGACAACTAGTTTGTTTAGGTGCTTAATTCCGCGCTCTACCAGATCGATTGTTACCAATGCATCCTGGTCGTTTACGCTGTCTCGTAGCATCGACACTCCCAGACGAATGCTCCCGAGCGGGTTTCTGATCTCGTGGGCCACCTGAGTAATGGCCTGTCCTACAGCCGCCAGAGACTCCGTCCTGCGCAAGCCACGTTCGGCTTCTGCTACCTCGGTGACATCGACAAGAGTTACGATCTGCCCTCGACCACCATTGATTGCCAGTGGTGACGAATACACATCAAGCGTTTCCTCGATTCCACTGTCGCTGATGCTGCAAACCCACCGGCCACAGTAGGTCGCCTTCTCTACGCGCGAAGCCGTCGCGGCCTCAAGCATCCTCATCCCATCCGCAGGGGCAAACTTCTCATAGAGAGACGCACCAATGCTTGCTCCAGGAAAGATCTTAAAGAAGGCGGCATTCGCGCTGCGAATGCGGTCGTTTTCGTCAATGGCCGCAACCGCGCTGACCATTCCTTCGAGGAGTTGGTTGGTGAAAACGCGCTCGCGTCTCGCTTCAAACATGCTCTGGCGCATCTGTCTGAAGCGACGCTGCACTTCCCAAATAGTCCCCCCCGCTACCATCGCACCAACCAACAGCGCAATCACGCTCCACAAACGAATTTGGCGTCTGGCCTCCTGTTCGATTAATTCGCTCTTTCGAGAGACTTCGTCCTGCTCCGCTCCCGACGCGATCAACAAGTCTTCCAGTTCTGTGTCCGCGATGCGAAACTTCGAGAATCCTTCCAGAGAATAGCGACGCGGATCTTGAGTCACCTCAACGTACGACTGGAGGTCGCCACGAAATCCGCGCCACGACGAATCATCTGATAATGGCGGTCTTTCAAGTTCCCGCAGAAGTTTATTCATCTCATCCCTGGCGGTGCCCAAACGAAGATCGAAAGGAGGTTTGAATTCCCTGCTGCGCGCTTCGGCGTCCTGCCGAGCGCGCGCTTCGTTGTTAAGTCTTGTGAGTGCCAGGCGAAGCTTGAGAAGAAGGCCTAGTTTTGCCGCGTGATACTGCTCCAGCGCGAGTACACCGACGCCTACGTCGTCCATGCGGCGGACACTGAAATATCCCAACAGAGAAATCAGAGCAAGAAGCAATGTAAAACCGATTACAAGGGGAGTGATCGCTGGCGCAATCTCATGCCCGCGTGCTTGTCCGCTTTCCGATGCTGATCTGCTTCGCAACCCGTTATCTTCTGTGGAAACAGCGCGACGGTAAACCACCTGCGCATCAGGTTCGCTTTGCGCCGGGCCGGAAGCTCGGCCATCACTGCCCGCCGTTGCTGACTCTTCCGGCTCTGCGCTTCGCTCGGACTGCGCAGCCGTCTCTGTTTCGGGTTTGGCCATGCGGTGCCTGTTTCTGGTGGAGTTTTGAAAATTACGGGGCAGCTAGTAGGAGAACTATAATGGATTTTGCGGCAATCAACTAGCGAAGCTCCGCCTCAGACCGACGAGTCGTAATTAAGCGGCGATGTCGAAGACCATTTTCCATTTGCCATTTGCCATTTATCATTTGTCATCTAGCGATGCACGCAGTCCAGCTCATGTTAAGCGACAACAGCATAATGTGAACTCTGTTTCAAAGCCTCTATCTTCTGAAAAGAACTGGCACTGGACAGCAAATGACAAATGACAAATGTCAAATGGAAAATGGATTCAAAAGACTTGACTCAATCACAACAACTTTCCCTCTACAAGAGATCTAGGGCTTTGCGTCCATCCAATTGTCTCCAATTCCGACGTCCGCCACCAATGGCACATCCAATTTAACCGCGGATTCCATTTCCCGCTTGAGGATATCGGCCACCTGTTGAGCTTCCTGGGAAGGGGCCTCGACGAGCAGTTCGTCATGCACCTGCATCAAGAGTTTCGCGCCGAGACCTGCGCGCTTGAATTCTTCTTCAACGCGCAGCATTGCGATCTTTACGATATCACTGGCAGTACCCTGAATCGGCATGTTGATGGCTTCGCGCTCAGCCGCCTTACGTATGTTGGCGTTGCGATCATTAATGCCGGGAAGCGGACGGATGCGACCATAAATGGAACGCACATAGCCATGTTCGCGGGCCCTGATTGGCACCTCTTCCATGTAACGGCGGACCCCCTTGTATGTAATGTAGTAGTCATCTATCACTTTTCGTGCTTCCTGGCGCGTAATGCCAACACGCTGCGACAAGCCCCAGGGTTCGATCGCGTAAGCGATGGCGAAGTTTACAATCTTGGCCAAACGGCGCGCTTCTTTTAACTCTCCATCCGTCTTGGCGCCAAAAACCAGGCGCGCTGTGCGCGCGTGAATGTCTTCCCCTTTTTGAAATGCCTCCAGCATCACCTCATCCTGCGTAATGTGGGCCAGGAGTCGCAGCTCAAGTTGAGAATAGTCGGCTGAGATGATCTTGTTGCCCCGTTCCGCTACGAAGGCGCGGCGAATGCGACGGCCAAGCTCGCTTCTAATGGGAATATTCTGCAAGTTTGGCTCGCTCGACGAAAGCCTCCCGGTAGCCGCGACGGTTTGATTCAGCAGGCAGTGAATCCTTCCGTCGGCGGCAATCTGGTGGGGCAGCGCGTCAGTATACACACTCTTGAGTTTATCAAGCTCGCGGTAGTCTATGATCAGTCTCGGCAAGTCAAAACTCTGGGCCAGCTCTTCTAATACGGCTTTGCTTGTCGAGATGCGTCCGGTGGAAGTCTTTCTTCCTGAAGCGATATTCAACTCCGAAAGCACCTCGCCTACCTGTTTCGGAGAAGCGATGTTGAATTCTCGCCCGGCAAGCTCGTAAATCTTCGTCGTCAGCTTTTCAAGTTCTTGACCCAAATACGTCGATAGCTCCGCGAGGACTGCCGGGTCCACTTTCAAGCCTGCCTGCTCCATTCGATAAAGAAGCGGCGCCAGTGGCAACTCAACTTCTGAATAGATCGTCTCGAGTTTCTTTTCGAGAATGCGTTGGTGAAGGACGGTGGCGGTGCGGGCGGTCAGGTCGGCCGCGGCGGCAGTTTGCCACTGCGACTGCGTCCAACCATTTGGAGTGCCATCCAGGCCGTCCACTCCGCCATTAACTCCAATAGCTTCGCGGGCCAGATCGCCAAGCTCATACTTGCTGCGATTTGGGTCGAGTAAATAGGCGGCGAGAAAAGTGTCGTCCTTTACTCCTTCGATGCTGACATCCAACCGGGCTAATAATCCCACGGCTCTTTTAAGATCATGAACAGATTTTTCAATCAGACCGTTTGCCAAAACTTCGCGAAGCGGACCAATGGCGGCATCGAGACCATCCGAAAATTTCTCGAGATCAACATAGGCAGATCTTCCTGCCCCGGTCGAGAGGGCAATTCCTCCCGCGGCATCGTAATCAAATGAGCACTGTTGCTCCCCGGAACCAGCGGGCACTGCATCCGCCACCGCCACACCGACGCCTTCAGCATCCCAAAGACTCTTAATGAAACTGTCTAGTTCAGATCGCGAGCGGATTAGGAGGTAGTTTTGAGGAGCCGTGAGCACTGCAGCTGCAGCCTTTGCGCCATCAGCGAACTCACGCGTCAAAGCCGAAAACTCGAGCTCCCGAAACAGCTCATAGGCAGCGGCGCGATCCGGTGGGCGTGCTTTTAGTTCATTGAGATCCAGGTCCACGTCAAGGTCTATTCTGATCCGTGCCAGCTCTCTCGATTGACGAATCAGAGCGGCATTACCACGCAGCGATTCCCGATAGGTCTTGTGCTTGACCTCCTCCCATCTTTCAAGAGCATTTTCGATTGAATCAAACTGCTGAATGATCTGCACTGCACCCTTGGCCCCAATTCCCGGCGCTCCAGGTATGTTGTCAATAGAGTCGCCCATGAGTCCCAGCAGGTCGACTATCTGAGCCGCCGTCACGCCAAATTTCTTTTGCACCCAGGCTTCATCACACCACTCGATGGGCGGCACCGGCTCCTTGCGTTTTACGACCTGTGAATTCTGTCGCATGCACACGACGTAAGGATCGCGCACCAGTTGGCACATGTCTTTGTCATTGGAGACGACGACAGCCTGCATGCCTTTTTCCGCAACCTTGACAGCGAGCGTTCCAATTACATCGTCAGCCTCAAACCCTGGCGCATTGATGACCGGGATATTGAAGGCCTCGCACAGGCGAATGATGTACGGGAGCTGCGATGCCAGGTCGTCGGGCATCTGCAGCCGGTTCGCTTTGTAATCCGCAAAGGTTTCATGGCGAAACGTCTTCTCACCGGACTCAAAGATTGCGGCTATGTACTGCGGCTTTTCGTCCTGCAGCAGTTTGCGCAGCATGTTTGTAAAGATGAAAATTGCCTGTGTAACCTGGCCTTTTGAGCTTGCCAGAGGCGCGGCACGATTCGCCATCGGCGCAAAAAATGCGCGAAAGATGTGCGACATCGAATCGATCAGAAAAACCCGTTCGACTGGTCCGTTACCAGTGGCAGGCTGCTTGGTTGGCATTTGCTTCGATCATAAAGACGCGTTTTCGCAGTGTCAATGACACGGCCAAGCGCATCAAAGGCGGTGGTAGTCCACACGGGGTTCTCACTCTGCAAAGGCCGACAAGGGTTGGAAGATTTGTACGCTCTGCTCACCACTATCACCACGCCCGACAACGCCTTAGTGTCTACCAGTTACAGTGGCAATGCGGTGACGGTCACTGATAAAGTCCTTAGATCGAGAAAGAGCCAGACCGATGCGCTAGCAGGCTGCGGAAAAAGTGGTGAACATCAAGTAGGAGCAGTAAAGCGATCCACCAAATCACACGAGAAGACTCGAATTAAGGCGTCCATTTCGTGCTGCTTCGTGTGGTTTCGTGGATCGTGTTTGTTTTTCAGCAGCCTTTTTAGGTCGCCTAACGAGCGTTTACGAGGACCCGAGCGGATCCAACTATCTAACCAGCTATGCTTACGACGTGCTTGAT
>JBGPNE010000203.1:0-5730 GCA_041487335.1 Pyrinomonadaceae bacterium | reverse complement strand
TGCCATCCGGACGGGAGCAAAAACATGATTAAGAATTTTCTTCGAGATGAAACTGGCCTGGAACTTTCAGAGTACGCAGTTGCCGCAGCGTTGATTGCGATCGCCTGCGTTCTCTCTTTTAGAACCTTGGGCAACGCTATCGGCAGTAGAATCAACACGCTTGCCTCGACCATCAGCGGATAAATCTGCGGCGCAAGTGGGCCGGCGCGCTTTAGCTGAGATCGAACTCGGGTAAAGGGCAAACTCAAGAAAGACCCAATAAACTTTTTTCCAAAAGACGAAAACCCAAAGCGACACAAAAGATGCCCGAAGCGCCTGTACAAATAGCTCTCCTTATCCCCTTGGCAATCATCATTGCCTACTACGACGTTCGCTATCGCCGGATTCCCAATCCGTTTGTATTGGCAACGCTTGTTAGTGGTCTCGCGATGAACGCCATGTTCGGAGGTCTGCAAGGCGTTTTGGCAAGCCTTGCCGGTTGTGCGCTCGGCTTTGTCTTGATGTTCGTGCTGCATGTCTTTGGGGCCATGGGCGCCGGCGACGTCAAACTGTTTGCCGCTATTGGAGCGGTTACGGGTGCGCATCTGATCTTACCAACGTTTCTGGTTGTGGTTCTGACTGGCGGCCTGTTGGCCATCATCTCGATTATCCGAGCTGGCGTGTTAGTGACGACCATGCTGCGGGTACTGCAAATCCTGGTAGGACTATTACCAGGATGGGAAATGCCGCGATTTGCCGTTCCGGCAGATCGCAGACACACAATTCCTTACGGCGTAGCAATCACAATCGGCAGCATCATTTCAACAGCAATTTTTCGCGCTTGAATGCGAGCGCAAGATTTAATCAGGTCAAGTGATCATCGGAGAGTACAAATATGCGCAACAAACGTTTTTTTGTGGTATTGGCCGGAGCACTGCTTTTCGGCTTGTTGGCGGCAGTCACCGTCAGTCGTTATTTATCAAGTGCGCAGGCCTATTCAAAAGATTTGAAGCCAATAGCTGTCGCCAAAGTCGCCATTCCGCTGGGCACTAAGATCATTCCTGAGCAGGTGATGATGGTCCAATTTCCCAAAGAATCGACGCCTGATGGAGCATACGAGTCGGCCGAAAAGCTAACCGGGCGCGTTGCAGTTACAAACATAGCGGCGCGCGAGCCAATTACTGAACCAAGGCTCGCGCCCGAGGGTACTGCCGGTGGCCTATCCGCAGTGATTCCCGAGGGCTACCGGGCAATGACTGTAAAGGTTGATGACGTGGTTGGTATCTCGGGATTCATTATGCCAGGCACACTCGTTGACGTTGTGGTCGTCATAACTCCAGTAGATACAGCCTCCCAACAAGGCCCAATTTCCAAGATCGTCTTGCAGAGCATTAAGGTTTTGGCGAACGGGCAAAACATTGACAAGCCCGCAAGCGAACGCGAGGCCAACAGCGTGAAGGCGGTCACCCTCCTGGTAACTCCCGAACAGGCTGAGAAGCTTGCACTCGCTTCCAGCGAGGGCAGGCTGCAACTGGTGATGCGCAACTCAATCGATCAGGGAGATGAACAAACCACTGGTATCAACAAACGAAGCTTACTCGGCGGCGATCATGCGTTGCCTCAGCCGGAGCCAGGCTCTCTCAAGAGTGAGCAGCCTAAGCCTGAGCCAAAGGCGGTAGTGCGTCGAGTTAGAACCCAGGCAGAGGTCAAGCCGGTGACAACGAGCTCGCCAAGCCCCCAGGCCCCGCGGGCATCTGTCGAAATGATTGAAGGCGGGAAGAAGCGAAATGTCGATTTCCCTTAATTCCGCCATTGAGAAAATGCCAATTTAGTAGATTAGAGAATGCTCAACCTTCCGGTTGAAGTGCCGTTAATCGATTAGCAAGCAAAAGGAGCAACAGATCATGCAGAGCCGTTCCCCGATCACACGCCGAATGAGTCTAGTGTTGGCGTCTTTGGTCCTCGTTCTCGTTAACACCGCTACTTACGCCCAGGAAACTTCTTATAAGGCGTCGTTCAAGCAGAACAAAGAACCCATTGCGGTCAATGTTCTCGTTGGTCAGTCTCGCGTGATCAATTTTGACAGGCCGGTAGGCCGTTTTTCGGTGTCCAATCCGGAGATAGCAGAAGCTGTGCTGGTGACGCCCGATCAAGTACTGGTCAACGGAAAGGGGTTTGGACAGGTTAACTTCATCGCCTGGGAGCAGTCGGGGGGCGAGTATTTAGTTTTTGACGTTTATGTGCGAGCCAATCTTTCGCTGATCGACTCGCAGATCCGGGCGTTGTTTCCGAATAACGACATTCGGCTGAGTCAAGCGAATGGATCTGTGGTGTTGTCTGGCAGTGTTACGGACCCAAAGACAGCAACACAGGCCCAAAGCGTTGTGGAAGCCGCCGGCTTCAAGACCGTCAACATGCTTGCTTCCCCGGTGAAGAATGCCGCGCAGGTCCAATTGCAAGTTCGCGTCGCTGAGGTGAGCCGCAACCGTCTAAAGGATGTTGGTACCTCGTATACATACCAGGGTAGTCCGGGCGCTGGTGGCTACCTGAACAGCGGCGGAGGCCCCAGCTCGCTTTCCAGTCCGCCGTCTAGTCCGCTCGGCGGCTTGATTAGTGGCGCACTTTCAAGCAGCGCGCTCAACATGCTTGTGATGGGAGGTAACTCGCTCGGAATGCTGCGTATGCTCCAAACGCAAGGTGCATTACGTGAACTTGCAGAACCAAACCTTATCGCCATGGATGGTCAGGAGGCCAGCTTCCTGGCCGGCGGCGAGTTTCCGGTGCCGATTGTTCAAGGCGGCGGTGATAAGACTACCGTTTCCATCATATTCAAAGAGTATGGCGTGAGGCTAAATTTCAAACCGACCATTGTTGACGAAGATCACATCCGGCTGGAGTTGGAGCCGGAAGTTTCAACGATCGACTTTGCCAACGGAGTTAAGTTTGGCGGATTCCTGATTCCTGCTCTGAAGACACGCCGCGCTAAGACTGGAGTCGAACTTCGTGACGGGCAATCGTTCGCTCTCGCAGGTCTGCTTGACAACAGTGAGATCAAGTCGCTTTCAAAGGTTCCCGTGCTGGGCGACGTGCCAATCCTGGGTGCGCTTTTCAGATCCAAATCGTTCCAAAAGAACGAGACCGAATTGATGTTTATCGTCACCGCTAACCTAGTCAAACCGGTGAAGGGCGACGACCTGCCACAGATGCGGGGTATCGATGGTCTGAAGAATGGTTCGCCGCTCGGTGTCGAGCCCAAGGGTGAAGGCGTCCAGGGAAGAACCGGCTATTCAATCTCCGGACAGAACACTGACAACACGCCAGCAGCAACACCGAAGAACCCGGAACTCCCCAAACCGTCTGAACCAAAAGCAACCACAACTGATACTGGAACGGAGTCGGCTACCGGTTCCGTCTCCAGCAGCGGCACTCGCGCGGTGAACAAACCACTCCCGATAGCGAGAGTAACCCCTATTAATTTCTCAGAAATTGCGAGGCAGTAATTGCTTGTAGTTTGTTTGAGATACTTGGAAGGAGGGAAGTGATGAAAGAGCAAAGATCAACGGTAATAAAAAGAAGAGATGGGGAACGCGGGTCAGTGTTGGCAATGACCGCCCTTAGCATGGTTTCCCTTCTCCTTGCCGCGGGCTTGGCTATCGATATAAGTCATTTCTATACAGCCAAGGCAGAACTACAAAACGCAGCCGATGCTGCCGCGCTCGCCGCAGCATCGCAACTGAATTCAACTTCCGGAGGAATCCAGTTGGCTGTGGCTGAAGCAACGAAGGCGCTGAACAAATACGATTTCCAGAATGTCGTAACGATCACCTCCTCCGATGTCAGCTTCGCCACGAACCTGAATGGTAGCTACGTTGATAGCGCCACTGCGATTGCCAGTCCCACATCAGTCCGGTTTGCGAAGGTAACGCTCTCCCAGAAGCCGGTCGATGCCACATTTTCGGCGTTAGTCATAAACAAGACTCAAAACCTCTCAGCGACCGCCACGGCAGGCATATCGGTAGGACTGTCGATGAATAAGTTCTACACCGCTTACACGTTCATCGAGCCAAGCGCTTCGCCATGGGTGCCAGGCCAGGTTTATACCCTTGATGCGAAGTCCTATAACGACACTACGCCGACTAGTTATCGGGTGCTCAACGGACCACTAGACCCAGGAGAAGACCCGTCCTTGATCTCAACGGGGACAATACACGCCTATGGCTACATTGGGATCAATTACAACATCCTTCAACTTGCTGGTACTTCGCCGCCGCTCAACCTGACGGCGCCTAGCATGTGTCGTTACGCGCAGATTGGCACGAACACGAGGTTCGGTGACTACACTGTGCACCCTCAGGCGAATTCGGTCGCCGAACCTCCCGACAACATCACGCAGGAGAATATTACTTACCAGCAGTATACCGATATGCAAGGCGCCGGCGTGGTTCAGATCAGTGGTGGCATGAAGAATCGCCGCGTCATGACTGTCCCCATCGCCTTCAATACCAGTTATGTCGTCGGCTCGCCTTCCACAGTAGTAGCAGAGCGTCTGGCCGCATTCTTCATTAAGAAAAAGGTGGGCACAGACTGCCAGCTTCAGGTTGAGTACATCGGCGGTCCTGTGGTGGTTCCCGAGGGAACATACACCCCTGGCCAACTGCAGATGGGCGGGATTGGGATTCCTGTTCTTTACAAGTGAGGTGAAACCATGCGCAGTCGACCAATAATTTTTGAGAGAGTTCGTCGTTTCATTCGTCGAGAAAACGGCACCCACATGGTTGAGTTCGCGATCGTTCTGCCGGTCATGCTGATGACGCTGGGAGGCCTCGCCGAGTTTGGTCGCTTCTTCTATACCTATACCACGCTGACAAGCGCAGTGCGCGCTGGCGCCCGGCACGCCTGCAAGTGGGAGCGAAATGCTTCCTGGACTTTCCCAGAGACGAGCAATATGGTCGTTTATGGAGACTTCGGCGGCAGTGGAACCGCCATTCTGCCCGGCTTGACCACAGCCAATGTCGTAGTTCAGGCAAATGGACCATCGGTCAACAACATTGATTCTGTGACCGTGAAAATCGTGAATTACAAATATCAGCCGATCTTCGATCTGGGAAAAATCACGGGCATTCCAGCCCTTTCGCTCAACATTGATCTCAACGCCAACGCAACCATGCACCAACTTTATAACGGACCAACATCTGGTTCGTGAGCAATACGAGGCTTGAACCGTACCGCGGTTCGTCAGCCCCGTAGGTGGTCCGCAGCGAAAGAGGGAGCCTTTTATGCATTACAAAACTAACAAGAACCAGCGTGGCGCGTCACTGGTAGAGTTTGCCATCGTCGCCACCGTCTTTCTTACCGTACTCTTTAGCATCCTCGAGTTTGGCCGACTCTTGTGGACGCACAACGCGCTTACAGATGCCACCCGTCGGGGCGTGCGCTATGCGACTATTCGCAAAAACGACGCCGCCGGAATCCTGGCTGTTCAGAAAATGGTCGTCTATGGTGATCCGTTTGCGAACCCCGCCACGGCGACCCCGGTGGTCAGCGGCTTGACGACTAGCGACGTGGCAGTGAGCTACCAGAACTACAACGGCCTTCAGTTGAGTGCCAAAGCCACCGTCAGCATTACGAATTATCAGTTCCAGTTCGCCGTCCCACTAATCGGAGGAACTCTGTCGATGCCCGCTTACCGGACTTCGCTGCCTGGTGAAAGCGCAGGCTTTGTTCCCTGTGATATCCCCAGTGCAACACCTG
>JBGPNE010000202.1:0-5736 GCA_041487335.1 Pyrinomonadaceae bacterium | reverse complement strand
TCGCTCTGCTGACTCGTGAGATAGACCGCTCAGGCTCTTAAAATCTAAGTCTCGAGGTATCCGCAGACCGTCGTGCTGGTGCAATCGCTCAAGCGTGGTTCGCTGAACCTCTATGTACCCAGCATACAAGGAATCTGCTAAGGCTGACTCCAAATCATTCTGATTCACATCCTGCCGGGCTTCCAAAGGCAGGAGCGACCGAACCATGTCTGCGGTAACGCCTCGTCTCTTTGCAAGCTGCGCCAGGACTATTGACTCGCCCAAATCGACACCTAGCTCTAAACTGACAGCCGCATATGCCGCGTCGGAACGCCTCAATCTAGTGCTATCGAGCGCCGCTCTCAGCTTGCCGATCCTACAACGCCTTGCATTGAACCGCTCCCAATCGGCGTCACCGACTAAGCCAAGTCTCCGACCGTGTGCCTCAAGCCTTTCGTCCGCATTGTCGTGACGCAAGGCAAGCCTGTATTCTGCCCTGGAAGTGAACATTCTATAAGGTTCATCTACACCCTGAGTAATAAGGTCATCAATTAACACGCCAATATAAGATTCCTCACGCTTCAGTCGAAAACTCTCCCGCCCGGCAACCAACAGCGCGGCATTAATCCCAGCAATCAGACCCTGACAGCCCGCCTCTTCATATCCTGTGGTTCCGTTGATTTGACCGGCATGGAAGAGACCCGAAACTCGGCTGGACTGGAGGTCGGGTCGCAATTCCTGAGGGTTTACATAGTCATATTCAATCGCATATCCCGGTCGAATGATCCTTGCCTCTTCCAGGCCCGGTATCATTCTAACCAGGTCTTGTTGGAGCTCCGCCGGCAGAGAGGTTGAGAAACCGTTTAAGTAAACCTCATTAGTGTCGTGTCCCTCTGGCTCCAAAAACAACTGATGCCGGTTCTTGTCGTTGAATTTGACTACCTTGTCCTCAATCGACGGGCAATAGCGAGGGCCAACCCCCTTTATCTTCCCCGAATACAGCGGCGACTGATGCAGGTTGCTTCGGATCGCATCATGAACCTTGCTTGTCGTATACCCTATGTAACATTTTATCTGCGGTTGTTCTATCCGGTCCGTGGAAAAGGAAAACGGCACCGGCCGCTCGTCTGCCGACTGCGGCTCAAATGCCGCCCAATCTATTGTGCGTCCATCCAGGCGAGGCGGCGTTCCCGTCTTCAACCTGCCTACCGGAAAACCTAACCGTTTCAGCGCCTCAGCCAGTTCAATGGACGCAGGCTCTCCTGCTCTCCCTGCCGTGTACGTCTGGCGGCCCGTGTGGACTAATCCATTGAGAAAAGTCCCTGTTGCTATTATGACCGCCGCCGCGCCAATGCGCCGGCTATCCTGCATCTCTACGCCACCGATTCTGCCGTTGCTTATGACCAGATCCACGACCATTCCCTGTCGCAGGTGCAAATTTGATGTTCCTTCAAGCGCGCGCCGCATCTCTCTTCTATATAGAGAACGGTCCGCCTGTGCCCGAGGAGACTGCACGGCTGGACCTCTCGATCGATTCAGCAATCTGAATTGGATCCCCGTTCGGTCGATGACCCGACCCATGAGGCCGCCAAGCGCGTCAATCTCCCGCACCAAATGTCCTTTAGCAATCCCACCAATAGCAGGATTACAGGACATCTGTCCGATTAGGTCGAGGTTCAAAGTTACCAGTGCGGTTTGCGCACCAAGTCGCGCGGCCGCGGACGCAGCTTCGCAGCCGGCATGCCCACCACCGATTACGATGACATCAAATAGTTCGTCGAAAACCATAGTTACTTTCCGATGCAGAAGCTTGAAAAGATTCTCGAGAGAATATCTTCCGGAGTCGTCTCACCAGTAATCTCTCCGAGGAATCGCAAGCCATTATGGAGACCTACTAACACGAGTTCTTCGCTGGCGTTTTCCTCAAGCAATCGCAATGCGAATTCAAGCTCACCCTCTGTCCGACTGAGAAGATCATAATGACGAGAGTCCGTGATCAGTAGCCCAGAGTCTTCTGAATCAACAGACCCGAAGGGCTCCAGTATAGCAGCACGGAGCTCGTCAATTCCGCGGCCAGTCAGAGCCGAAACCTCAACGGTCCTGTATTCACCGTCGAGTTGCTCGGTTGATGGATTGCGGAATGACGCAACGTCAGATTTATTGACCGCCACAACAAGGTGAGTCTGACTGGCGTGGGACAAGACATCGAAATCCTCCCGCAAAAGATCTGTTGAACCATCAATCACACCCAATAATAGGTCCGCATCTGCCATCGCCCGATGTGTGCGCTCCACGCCAATGCCCTCAATCTGGTCGCACGGTTCGCGCATTCCTGCTGTGTCCGTCAGTAGGACCGGAATGCCATTGACGCTGATCGGCTCCGTAAGACTGTCCCGCGTCGTCCCCGGAACACTTGTAACAATGGCCCTATCTGAGTTCAGTAACCTATTGAAAAGACTAGATTTACCAACATTTGGGCGACCCACGATCGTGACCTTTACGCCCTCGCGCAAGAGATGGCCAACGCTGAAAGTGGAAGCAAACCCATGGACGTCACTAGCAATCTCTGCCAGCTCTTGCTTTATCTCCAGTGTCCGAAATTCAGGAAGGTCGTCTTCGACGAATTCCAATGCTGACTCGAGTATAACTATGATTTGAAGGAGCTTCTCTTTAACCGGCCTTAACCGCGCTGACAACTCGCCGCTCAACTGACGCACTGCCTGTCGAGCGGCCGCGCTGGTCTGCGCATTGATCAAATCGCGAATCGCTTCAGCCTGGCTGAGATTCATCTTGCCATTGCTCAAGGCCCGTAGCGTGAATTCGCCTGGACCGGCCAGACGTGCGTTCAACCCGAGTATCAGATCAATAATCCGACGCAAGATGATTGGCGAACCGTGACAACTGATCTCAACAAGGTCCTCACCGGTGTATGAATGTGGTCCCTTAAAGTAGGTTAGCAGCGCCCTATCCAGTGTCTCATGGGCAGAGAGATCCCTCAGGCTCTTCAATACAGCATGACCAGGCTCCGGAGTGAATTGGTCTTCGCCTATCAGAGCTCTGGCGACTGCCAGCGCGTCAGGCCCACTCAAACGGATGACACCGATCGCACTGCGACCTGGAGGCGTTGCGACTGCGACTATCGTATTCATTCTCGCCGACCGGGAACTAATGCGGTGTGATCCTTGCCTAAGCCGGTTTCTTCAAGCCTACTCGCAATTTACGCTCGGCTCCCTCTCCGATTGATTCTGTATGGAGATCCCCGCTTTCAGCAAGAGTGAGGTGTATGATTCTGCGCTCGTTCGCGCTCATTGGACCAAACATGAAGGCAACGCCGGTGGACCGTACACGCTGTGCTGCGTGTTGGGCCATAGCGCGGAGCTCTGCTTCACGGGTTGCGCGAAAGCTGTGCACATCGCATACAAGCCTTTGGCCCGAGGGAAGCCTTCGTCCAAACGCTTGGTTGACCAGGTGTTGCAGCGCGTCAAGCAACTCGCCACCTTCAGCCTGTAACAGGTCGGCATCTGGCCCATCGATATCTAGAACACACTGGTTCGCCGTCTCTTGGACCGATACGCGCAGAGCGAGCCCCGATCCCTTGAAGATCGCTTGAAGAAAATTGCCAGCTTGCTCACAGGTTTCGTGCATAAGTTCCTAAAGATTCTAACCAGATTCTAACCACTGCCTGGAAGTGTCAAGCCTTGAGAGATCAGGCGACACCGAGACGCTTTCCCGATGGTGGCTGAGCGCGTTTATCATTCGGGGGCTCTGCATCATCCTCAGTTTTCGTCAAACGATTTATCAGAAACTGCTGGCTGAAGCCCACAATATTTCCCACTAACCAGTAAACAAGCAAGCCTGACGGTGCTCCCCACAAGACGTAAAGCATAAAGACTGGCATTCCAATGGCCATCATCTTGCGCTGCAGAGGATCAGCCGAAGGCGCAGGAGTAATCAACTGCAGAACGATCATCGTGCCGGCCATCAGTATTTCCAAAACATGTATTGGGTCACCCGCTGATAAATCCGGCAGCCAGAGAAAGCTTGCCTGACGAAAATCAAGGGAGATCGTGATCGCTCTGTACAGTGCAAACAGAAAGGGCATCTGAATCAGGAGGGGCAAACAACCACCCAGTGGGTTGCCCTCCTTCATCAAACGTAACTGTTCTACTTGCAACTCCTTCAGTCTCGGGTCGGTTTGCTTCATCCCCTTGATCTTTTCCTGCAGTTCCTTCATCCGCGGCGCGAGCTTTTGCGCTTTCTTCATCGCCTTGGAGGAGCGCCACTTTAGCGGAAAAAAAAGCGAGTAGATGACGATCGTAAATAGGATGATTGCTATCCCATAGCTACGGGTAAGATCACGCAACAACTTGATGGAGCGCAATATCGGAACAGCAAGGGGCCGTGAAAGCCAGCTGAACCAGCCATAATCAATAAGACCCTCGAGATCGACGGTACGTCCCACAGTTTCGCTGATCTGCTGGCTGGTACCCGTCAGTAAGTAATGGTCCTTCGGTCCAGCGTAAACCTGGGTCTTGGAACCATCGGCAAGAATTGGTACTAATGCTGTTATTAAGTATCGCTTATCCGGTTTCCCATTTGTTTCGGCATCATACTGAACCGTACGATACTCAAGTCCCGCGGTCCTCTTCGATGGTACCGCGACCATAGCAAAGTACGTATCACCCACACCGGCCCAGTCAAGCGCACCGGGGATCGCAAGGTGATCCGGAGTGTTCTTGTTGCCATTAATTGCTGCTGCGGGATGCCGTTCTTGTTTGTTGCCAACAAAGGCAACACCTTCTGGAGCGACCGAATAAAAGCTAAAGCGCTTGACACCTTGGTCGCCAATGCTTGGACCAATCTTCAGTTTTGTCTGCGCAAGAACCTGGTCGCCGCGCTTAGCTGTGATCTCCAAATCCGTGCTGTAGCGATCCGCATCGAAGGTGATCGTCTTCACTACGTCAAGTCCAGTTGTCTTGTCATTGAGCAGAAACGTTACTCGTTTCTGGTCGGTTCCCGCCAAGTTTAACTCAACATCGCCACCTCCACTGACGCCGTCGATTTTGTAATTGCTCGAAGCCAGGATCCCATCCAGAGCGCTTTCTCCGGTCTCCAATTGAAGTGGCGCCTCGCCCCTTTTCAAGCCTTCCTGCGAGACTAGCTCCAACGGCACATGGTTCTTCTTATCTCCCGCAACCGAGTAGATCTCCCGACCACTGTCCTTATTCTTCTTGATTATCCAACTGATGACCTCCGCGCCCCGATTATCCAACCTGGCTTCGTAAAGCGGAGTCTTAATCACAACTATTCGCCGTGTTGTCTCTGCCAATGGAGTAGCAGCAACGCCGGTTTGCTTGGGCTGAGAAGCCCGGTTCTCTGCGGCCTGGGAAGGCGTAACCGTCGCCTGACCGGTCGCCGCGGGGGAAGGTGAATTGTTCTGCGGAGGCGGCTTCACTGGAACCAGATAGCTCCACAGAAAAAGTATGGCTGTCGAAATTAATAACGCGAGTATTAAACGCTTCTGTTGCATTTGGTATCGGAGGGCCTATAGGCGGAGACTTCAGCCATCAGAAGGGTCGTTGCCTTACTTCACCGGATCATAGCCACCCTGATTGAATGGATGGCAGCGGGCCAGCCTACGCAGTGCAAGCGAACTCCCCCGAAAGGCACCGTGTCGCGCGATGGCCTCCATGGCATACGCCGAACAAGACGGAAAGAATCTACAAGAAGGCGGAAGCAGAGGAGAAACGGCCAGTT
>JBGPNE010000201.1:0-5759 GCA_041487335.1 Pyrinomonadaceae bacterium | reverse complement strand
CGCCGTCCATGTAATCCTTCTTCTTCGTGACTACGTCGAGCCACGCCATGGGAACTGTGTGATTGAGGACAGCGTCAACTTCCCCAACCTTGTAGAGATTCATCATGGTCGGCTGGTCAGTCAGCGGATAGAAATGGATCTCATCGAGATGCACGTTTGCCGCATCCCAGTACATGGGATCGCGCTCGACAACCAATTCGTTGTACGGCTTCCACGATTTCAGCTTGAATGGACCACAGGTCACGATATGTGACGGGTCGGTCCACTGTTCCCCGTATTGTTCCACCACCTTTTGGGGAACCAAACGGAAGAACTGGTTAGCCATTAGACCAGCCAGGAACGGCGCCGACTGGCTCAACGTGATACGCACTATGTAATCATTGACCGCTTCAATCCCTATGTCGTTACCTTTTACTCTGACAACCTCCTTACCAACCATCGCCGCCCGCATCTTTGGGTCCTTCGCAAGCAGCTTGTTTCGCGCTTTCTCGTCACCCGGAAGAGTCAGCCTCCCAGGCGAATGCATGGACTGATGGAAGGGCGTGTCCGGGTCGGGCTTCGGCTCAGCGGCACTAGGTCTATATTCTTCTTCTCCAGACTTCAGCGGCGTCTGGCTGAGTGGTTGTGCGGGCGCCGGCCCCTCGGTCGTATTCTCCAAAAAGTCTTTCTCGAGCAGAAACTGGCTCGCGCGCGGGTCGCGAACGAATACCGCGCCTTCGTTGTACGCTTCGGCGTACTTAATGTAGTAAGCCAGGTACGCATTGCGGGCGGCCAACTCCGGCGAAAGCCCGCGGCGAAAACTGTAAACGAAGTCGTTTGCGGTGATTGTGTCGCCGTTGGACCAGCGGGCATTCTGGCGCAGATGAAAGACAAACTCCGACGAATCATTGTTTACGTCCCAGCGCTCGGCAAGTGCGGGAATCGGTTCCATAGTCTTGGGATGATACTCGACCAATCCTTCATAAAGAGCCATGTAGATACGCCCCTCAGGTTGGCCGCTGCTCATTTGCGGATCGAGTGACTCGGGCTCATCACCGCTGACGTAGCGTAGGATGTTGCGTTGGGGAGGCACCGTCTTGCCAAAAAACATCTCATTTTTTGCCGAGACGCTGCACGAAATCGCCATCCATGCCAACGCCGCAAGAGCAATTGCCGTGATTATGTGTTTGCAATAGATCGTGGCCATCGCATTCCTTTCAGTTGGTTAGACCATACGCACCCGGGCCCACTAAGTGAATACTGCAAGTAGCGACGAGTTTACTTTAGCGTGCACTCTTTCGCTCTCGCCAGTTTGCATCGATGCGCACTTTCTTCAAGGAAGGAGCATCAAGAACGTTGGCGTCAAATCCGGCCACATAAGGTTTCACCAAAGCGTACGAAGATGCGAAATAGATTGGCATTGCCTTCAGCTCGTTCAGTGCTTGCCGTTCTGTCTCGATCGGCTGGAAAGTGGACACCCGGCTCTCGCTCGCGGCCGTGTCTGAGTTATTCGCGCTCGCATTCGCAGACTTTACATTGGACTGTTGCCTCGTCTGAGCAGGCGGAGCAGGCATTTCCAGTTCCGGCTGAAAGAGCATCCGGAGGTTTGTTAACTCATCGGTCGTTTGCATCACAATCCCGCGTCGAACCACATCGTAATCGCCGGCCCTGACTGCTGCTTCATAGTCATCCCAGTTTCTCACAACTATCTCGGTTTCAATGTTCAGCGCGCTTCGCCACATTGCCGCGATTGACTGAGCAACCACCCGCTGCTGCTCATTTCTGTTGACGAGCAACCGGATTCTGGGAAACCCCTTGCCTTCCGGAAACCCGGCCTCCGCAAGTAACTCTTTGGCCCGTTTGCTGTCTTTTTCGAGTAACTCCGACTTGCCTACGACCGGTTTCATCGAGTCAGTCAATAGATCAGGCAGAAACTTTTTTGCGGGTTCAGTTGCTCCGCCCATCTCGTCCTCGCTGATGCGTTCGCGATCAATCGCGATTGCGAGGGCTTCGCGCACCCGCACATCGTCAAACGGAGGATGCGAGGTGTTGAAGCTGTAGTAAGTAAGAGCGCCGTAGGTGGCCCGCCGAAAATCCTGGTACGGCGCCAGGAGTTTTAATGCCAAAGGCTCAAAGGCAGCATTCGTTACAGCATCGACTTCCCCCGCGTGATACGCAGCCAAGGCAGACTCGGCGTCGTTTGCACCAATAAACTCAACACGCTCCAGCGTGACCTCGCTCTTTCCCCAATAATTGTCAGCCCGTTCCAGCAGTACACGATCAGGTTCAATCTTCGACAGCAGAAAAGCGCCGTTCGAGACTAGTTCTGCGGGACCTATTTTCGTCACGAACTCACCCTCTTTCATTTTCACTGGACGAAACACGGGATGAGCAACAAGCGCTGGAAAATTCATGTCGGGCCGCTGCAAGTGAACACGCAGTACGTGAGCAGCAATGGCCTCTGCGCCAAACTGCTGCTCTAGCCCGCTATTAGGCGAATTCTGAGTTTTCCGATCCGTCGCCTTCTTCTCTTCCTTCGTCTGCCGGGGCGGCTGTGCAAAAGAGATCGGTGTAGCTGCGTTAGCTCCCTCGATGTTGCTGAGGAGTTCGTTGTGGGGGGCAAGTTCGCCGATCTTCACAGTGCGCTTCCAGGAGCGAACAAAGTCGTTTGCCGTGACCGGATCGCCGTTTGACCAGCGAGCATCTTCCCGAAGATAGAAGGTCCACATGCGGCCGCCGTTCGACGATTCCCAGCGAGTGGCAACGGCCGGAACAGGAGTGAGTGTCCGTGGCTCATAGTCAGTTAATCCTTCAAAGATTGCCCTGATTACGTCAGTGTCTGGCGGCGCCGCCGCAAAAGCAGGATCAAAAGTTTGCGGCAACCCGCCGTCGATCCAGCGAAAGTCCTGTGAATTCGGAACCACGACACGGCCGTAATAAGGATCCACATGTTCGCCAGTAAAACAGCCGGGATGACTAATCGACAGAAATAGAAGCAACGACGCTGCAGTCCACACGGGGAATCTGCGCGGTCCGGATGTTCTTCTGTGCGCCATTGAAACCTACATTCAGAGTCTGATTAGTCCTTAGTTGCTTTAGCGATCGCGCGTAATTGTCGATACACTTCCTCGGTGCGCTTTCGGGTGGCCTCAAAGCCTTGCGAGGTATCAATTAAGTAGTCGGCAACCTTCTTCTTTTCTTCTTGCGACAGCTGAGCCCCGATTCTTTTACCTGCTTCCTCATGCGAAAAGCCATTTCTCACCATCACTCGTTGCAGCTGCACGTCGGGATCGCAATAGACCACAATCACTCTATCAAATCGCTCGTAGCCGCGCGACTCAATCATCAGCGCTGCATCGATCACGCCGATGCCGTGCGGGTCCTTTGTTTCCCACGTGCGCAATTGCTCATCCTGCGCAGCGATGATGTATGGATGAAGGATCGAATTCAAGAGCTGACGCTTCTCTTCATCAGCGAACACCAGCGCTCCGAGCCGTTTGCGGTCGAGTGTTTCGTCGTCCTGAACAACATCTGCTCCAAAAGCTTCGACTACCGCATGCAAACCAGCCGAGTTTGGTGCAACAACCTCGCGCGCAGTCTGATCTGCATCTAGCACATGGCAGCCCAGTTCAGCAAGAACACTTGCAACGAATGATTTGCCAACGCCAATCGAACCTGTCAAACCAACACGCAGCATAATTCAAGTGATGAGTGATGAGTAATGAGTGATGAGTGATAAGTTATCACTCATCACTGCCTTCCAGGCCTCTTCGTAGCTTCGCAGCCTTAAGCGTGTTGCTCATTAACATTGCCACCGTAAGCAGGCCGACTCCGCCAGGTACGGGTGTTCGCCGGCCGGCAATTTCGTCAGCTTCAGCCGCATTCACATCGCCAACCAGCGTGTAGCCACGCTTCGCAATTATCTGGAGCCGCCGCTCAAGATCATCGCCAAATAGGGACCGGGCCACAGCTTCGTCCGCCACTTTGTTCATACCGACATCAATGACCGTTGCGCCAGGCTTGATGTGATCGCTTCGGATGAAGCCTGCGCGACCAATGGCCACCACCAGTATGTCACCTTGCCTGGTAACTGAAGGCAGATCGCGCGTGCGCGAGTGGCAGATAGTCACAGTTGCGTCTTTCTGCAGCAGAAGTTGGGCCATCGGGCGGCCAACAATCTGACTGCGTCCCACAACACAAGCGTTTGCTCCAGCGATCGGAATGTTGCTGCGCTGCAGCAGTTCCATGATTCCTGCAGGTGTACACGGCACGAACGTGGGTCTGCCCATCGCCAACTTTCCGACGCTCATAGGGTGGAATCCATCTACATCCTTGGCAGGATCCACAGCCTCAATGACCAAAGCTTCATCAATCTCGTCCGGCAGCGGCAGTTGAACCAGAATTCCGTCCACCTCACCTCGGCTATTGAGCAAGGCAATCAGATCGAGGAGTTCGATGAGTGTTGTAGAGGCAGCAAGGGCATGGTGCTCGGAGCGAATCCCGACTTCCTCACAAGCACGAATCTTATTCCTGACATAGACCTCTGATGCCGGATCATCGCCAACGCGCACCGCCGCCAGGCATGGCTTTACCTCGTGCTCTTGCAGAAGCAGGCTGACTTCTTCTGAGACCTCTCGCTTGATCTGCTCGGCGACGGCAGTTCCCTCAAGCAGTTCTGCTTTGTTTGTCACTTGACTTGTGCTCTTTAACTCAGAAGCCATTTGTATCGGATGCACCTCTAACTAATGCTGCGTTGATTGAATACCGGGCAATACGTTCGTCGTCCAGGGCACACCAGCTGAGTCTGCCGCGCTGGGACCCCGTTCAAGATTACACCGAGTGCCTCAGAATCTTGTACCAGGAATTGAATCTTAAGTCTGAAAACCGCTTCGTTTGGGAAATTGCCTTTCGTAGACCATAATTCCACACGTGCGGCGCAAAACCAAACTATTCAAGTTCGCCTTAGGTTTCCTGCTCTCTGTCTTTCTATTTCAACCTAACGACGCCCAAACAGTCCGCGAGCGCCGCGATCGAATTCGATCGGCAATGGATGCGGGTGATCTGAACAGCGCCATCGCAGAGTTACGAGTCATGCGCGGCTCAGATCCTAATCTATTTGCAGCCAATAATTACGACTATCTACTCGGCAGGCTTTCAGAGCGAAGCGGCGATGTGGCGGGCTCTTCATCGAGTTATCAGTCAGTAGTGACGCGCAATTCCCTGCTCTCACAATATGCTCTTTGGCACCTCGCCCAGATGTCGCGTTCGACGGGAGACCTCGTGCTTGAAAGAGAACGGTTACGCCAGTTGATCGGCATCGCGCCGACGAGCCTGCTTCGGGACGCGACAAGCATGAGATTAGGTCAGAGTTTCTTCGAAAGTGGCGATTTCACCTCAACGGTCTCTGCCCTTCGCCCACTCGCGGAATCCAAGACCACATCCACAGCACGTGAAGCGTTAGCTCTGACGGCGCGGGCGTATCTTCGCAGTGGCAAGCAGCAGGAAGCGCGGCAAGTCTTTACCAAACTCGCGATGCAGACGCCTGACGCATCGCGTCCGGATGACTTTGCGCTGGAGGCCGTGCGAGCACTGGACGCTTTCGATGGCGGCGACGCAGGAGGACCTCAGAGTAAAGGTCTCAAACTCTCAGATGCCGAACACATGTTGCGAGCCTCGATCTATCAATTCAATCGTGATTTTGATGGCGCTCGGCTTCACTATCTCGCAGTCATTGATAAAGACCCGCGGAGCGGGACTGTGCCGAATGCGCTTTACCAGAT
>JBGPNE010000200.1:0-5762 GCA_041487335.1 Pyrinomonadaceae bacterium | reverse complement strand
ACTTTGCCGGCACTGCCGAAGGTCGCATCGAGATTGCCGTCGGCGTTATATCTGGCGAGGGCGAAACTGGCGAACCCGGATCGGCTTGCCGTACCTCCCAGCAAGATTCTCCCGTCCGGCTGTAGGGCGATGGCGCGCGCAGCATCGCCTTTACTGAAAAAATCCGTGACGACTCTGCCATTCGTGCCGAAGGTTGGATCCAGGGTGCCGTTGGTAGTAAGCCGCACCAGCAGGAAATCATCGTAGTCATTCGACGGTTGCGGATTCGGATTGTTATTCGTTCTGCCACCCACGAGAATTTGCCCGTCGGGTTGAATGACAACTCCGCTGGCATTATCGATGTTGCCGAAGAGATCAATTTCAACCAATCCATCCACACCGAAAGAGGTGTCTAAAGAGCCGTTGGCGTTGTAGCGGAGGACAGCCATATTATTGGATTGATTGGGAGTTTTTACCGTCCAGCCGACCGCGACTATACGCCCGTCGGACTGAAACGCAAGGTCAAATAGAACGTCGTTCTTACTAAAGTTCGTCACGACTTGGCCGCCGGAGCCAAAGGTCGTATCGAGGCTGCCGTCCACATTGTATCTGGCGAGGGCAAAGTAAGATTCCGTCGGAAGATTCTGCGGGGTGTATTGAACGAGGCCTCCTACAACGATTTTGCCGTTTGGTTGAATGGCTACTGCCCGTGCAGTGCTGGAGAGTCCGCCCACGGCAGTCTTGACCCTACCCCCGACGCCGAATGAGGTGTCTAACGTGCCATCAGGGTTGTAGCGCACAGTGGCAAAGAGGCAAGGGTAGCAACTGTTGCCAACCGCTACGATCTTGCCGTCAACCTGAACCGCTACACCTTCGGCGCGATCAAGAGGCTGGTTGAAATCAAGTGTGACCTTGCCGCCATTGCCGAAAGTCGGGTCAAGATCGCCGGACGCCGCTTTCACGCGGCTCATCAGGCTTGATGAGAAAAACACCGCGATGATGAGCATTGCTGCCATTTGCCTCGCATATCGCGCGACGTTTCTATTTATCGAACTGCTCTTTTGCTTGTTGAAATCTCTGCTATCCATTCAATTCATCCTCCCTCTTGCCTTTTATGCTCTGTCAACATGAAGCGACGCAAAATAGTTGGCGTATTACCATCGGGGGATATTTTTTTGAACGGTGAAAGACGAGGTATCGAAGGAAGAGTCTTTTTGCTAGAATCCAAGCGGTTTCATTCACACTTATTATTCGAACGGATTTTCATTCCTCACGACTCGCATTACGACCTAACGGACAAGCTCGCGCTCTTATCAGGAATTCTAAGTTGTTTTGAGGGGGTAGCTATGACTTCACGCGCAGTCCGGTATTCGCTCGCTATTTTATTGGCACTTTGCCTTTCGTTTTCAGCTTTTGGCACGAGCAATCTTCAAGGCGCTGATGAAGCGGCAATCCGCGCCCTCATCGAGCGCTACTTTGCGGGTTATGCAAAAGAAGACCTCGAGGCGATCACGCAGATGTGGAGCGACAAATCGCCCGATCTGACGCAAGCGAAAGCCAGGCTGAAAGAGTTCTTCGCGCTTTACAACAAAATCGAGACGGAGAATCTCAATATTCGCCGGCTCGCTGTAGAAGCCGACCGCGCCACAGCTATTGCCACGCTTGAAATCACCGCGATTGACGCAAGAACCAACGTACTTTCACAGGGATTGGGCAAGATGAACCAGAACATGAGCTTCGTCAGGGAAGCCGGAGAGTGGAGAATCTGGCGCAGTGGGGCGGCGGAGGAAGAACTCGCTGCCCGACTCATTGCGGCAAAGAGCGAAACCGAACGCGAGGCTTTGCTGGCAGAAGACAAAGAATTGCTGACAGTGGCTCTTTTCAGCGCGCTCTTCAGGATAGGTGAGCGGTCCAGGTATCGATTTGAGTTAGAACAGGCGATGACCGCCTGTCGCCTGCAACTGCTCGTCGGAGAGCGTCTCGCAAACAAGCGAGTGATCGCTGCAGCGCTTCATAACATCGCGATGGTATACAGAGCTCAAGGTAACTACGAGCAAACGCTGGATGTCGCGCAGAGAAGCCTCAAGCTCAAGGAACAACTCGGCAATAAAGCAACCTATGCCAGCACATTAGAGATGCTCGCTCAGACATTTCAGGCTCAGGGTAATTACGCTGCGGCGATGGAAGCCTCCCAGCGCATGCTGGCCATAGGCGATGAATTGAACGACAAGCGATCGATCGCCAAGGCGCTGACTGGTTTTGCAAGTGTCCACGAGTCGCAGGGCAACACGACTGCTGCGTTGGATTACTATCAAAGGGCATTCACACTAAGCCAGGAGGCGGGCGACAAGATAATCTCTTTGGGCGCGCTTCAATCAATCGGAACCATGCAAGTGGAGCTTGGCAATTTCAGCGCGGCATTGGAGTCCTTCCGCAGGAACCTCGCTCTGCTTGAAACAGCCGAGCACAAACCGGGCATCGCGCACGCTCTCAGGGACATAGGCAGGGCTTATAGAGCGCAGGGAGACCACGCACGGGCAATGGAAAACTTTGAGCGTGCCCTGACCTTGATGGAGGAGGCGGGGTTCAGGGAGGGGATCGCGGACATACTAAGATTCCTTGCCATTGGGGATATGCTTCAGGGCGACTACGAAAGGGTACTTGCGCGAGTCCAGCGTTCCGCTGACCTTGAAAGGCAGATCGGCAGCCTGTCGAGACTTGCAGACTCTCTCACCTTTGCGGGGCAGGCATACCAGGCGCTCGGTCGCACTGATGAAGCTCGCCGAGCCTTTGAAGAAGCAATCGCCTTGATTGAAACATTGCGAACTCAAGCGGCGGGCGGGGAACAAGAGAGGCAGAGATACTTTGAAGAAATGGTCTCGCCCTACTATGCAATGGTCGAACTGCTCGTCTCACAAAACAGGCCGGAAGAGGCCCTCATTTACGCCGAGCGAGCAAAGGGGCGCGTGCTATTGGATGTGATGCGGGGCGGCAGGGCGAATATCACAAAAGCCTTGACCGTCCAGGAGCGAGAGCAGGAAAAGAGATTGGCTGAAGCTCTTGCTTCGCTCAACAGGCAAATTGTCTATGAAGGCGCGCGACCCCAACCTGATCAGTCGCGCCTCGCTCAGTTCAAAACGCAGCTCGAAAAAGCGCGTTTTGCTCACACGGACTTTCAGACCAGGCTCTACGCCGCGCATCCCGAATTGCGCATCAAACGCGGCGAGGCGCAAACCCTGACTCTCGAACAAGCGGATGAGTTGCTCACCGATTCAAAGACCGCCTTAATCGAATACGCCGTCGCCGATGACAAGACCTTCCTCTTCGTGCTGACCGCCTCACCACAGAACGGGCAACAGAAGCCGGTTTTGAAACTCTATGATTTGAAGATCAAACGCCAAGACCTCGTTGAAAGAGTCCGTAAGCTCAATCAAAGAATCGCTAACAACGACCTTGATTATGCCGGACTGTCGAGCGAACTGTATAACTTGCTCCTCGCTCCGGCGCGCGATCAACTGCAAGGCAAAACGCGTTTGGTCATCGTCCCCGATGACATCCTCTGGGAAACCCCGTTTCAGGCTCTGCGCTCCGTGGACGGACGCTTCCTTATTCAAAATGCCGCCATCTCTTACGCGCCTTCGCTTACCGTGCTCCGAGAGATCGTCAAATCACGCAAACCCAAAGCGGCGACCACGCTACTTGCTTTGGGCAATCCCAAACTCGCCGGGCAAACCGTCGCGCGCTCGAAGAACGTCTTGATGGGCGCAAGCTTTGAGCCGCTGCCCGATGCCGAAAGAATGGTCAGAGAGTTGGCGCAGATATACGGCGCGCAAGCGAGCAAGGTCTATGTCGGAGCCGAGGCGAAGGAAGAAGTGTTGAAAGCCGAAGCCGCCAACTATCGGATTCTACAACTGGCGACCCACGGGGTTCTGAACAACGCCAGCCCGATGTATTCGCACGTCGTCTTGGCACAAAGCGACAATGCGAAAGAGGACGGCTTACTGGAAGCCTGGGAGATCATGCAATTAGATTTGCAAGCCGATCTCGCGGTGTTGTCGGCTTGCGAGACGGCGCGTGGACGAATTGGCGCAGGCGAAGGGGTCATCGGGCTGAGTTGGGCGTTGTTCGTAGCAGGCTGTCCGACGACGGTGGTCAGTCAATGGAAAGTCGAGTCTTCAAGCACGACGGAGTTGATGCTGGCCTTTCATCGCAACCTCAGAACGGGAGCGACGAAAGGCGAAGCCATGCGACAGGCGGCGCTGAAACTGATGGCCGACAAAAGATACCATCATCCATTCTACTGGGCGGGGTTCATTGTTGTCGGCGACGGCAATTAGCGTCATCGCCTTCTTGACTTCACGCTGCCGAGCAACTTGCGGGCGACAGTCGATTGAGGGTTCGCTTTGACGAGCAATTTGAACTCGCGTTCCGCATCGTCGAGCAATCCGGCGTTGGCATATAGTAAGCCAAGGATCAAATGCGATTTCGCGTAGGCTCTTCTGGCGTTTGCAATCTCTTCGATCTTCGCTTGCTCAACCACTTTGAATCTCACTCTCGTCGCAGCAGGCGGCGGCGCGACGATCTCCCGGTTGTTGGCGCTGGCGCGCACTTGCCAGATGTAGGTCTGCCCTCGCCGCAGCGAAGAAGTCGGCGTCCATTCAGTCGTTATCAACGACTCGCTCTCGGCTATTTTATTGAGATTCTCATCAAAGACAGTGACGCGGAAGGTAGCGGCTCCGTCGAGTCCTTGCCATCGAAGAGTCGGACGGTCCGTTTCGACAACGAGGTTGACAGGAGCGATCAATCGGAATGACGGACTCGCCGGGTCTCCCATCAACGTCCCCGGCTTGCCAGCCAAACCAGTGAGCGGCGTGGTGATCTTCACGCGCCCCCTTTGCAAAGCCTCTTTTACAACCTGTTCGTATGCGGGTGCGACCGCAAGCCCCGCGAGATTTCCCTGCGCATCAAGCGTGATGCGAGCGCCGCCGTCATTGAGCGCGACAAGCGCCGGGCTGTCGCCTGACGTGGGCTGACGCAAGCGGTCGTTTTCCTCGCGCAGATCGGCGATTTCGTTTTGCTGCTCCTCGACTCTGGCAGCCTGTTCTTTGAGCGCTTCGTTGCTCTGTTCCAGTTCGGCCACTCTGGCTTGCAATGCGTGGCTGTCTCGCCTCCAGGGAATGCTGATGAGAAAGGCGAGGAGTGCGAGGGCGGCGAGCGCGGCAGCCCCGAGCGCCGGGATGCGCAACGCGGGGAGCCGCCAGAAGGCGATGAATCTTTCTCGAAACGAAGGTTGCCGATCCGGCGCGAGATCCTGGGCGGAGAAGCCTGCCATCCCCGCTTTGACTTCGCGCAGGCCACTTACCTCCGCCTCGCAGTGTGCACAAAACTCCAGATGCGATTCGACGATCTCGCGGTCTATGTCGTTGAGTTGATCGTCCGCAAGCGCGGCCAGTTGTTCGTAGGTGAGATGTGTGACTTCGTATTCCGCGGCTTCCGCGAACGCTTTGCTGGCAAGTAGGAGTTTATCGCCGAACCCTTGGGTCTGCTGCGCCCGCACGTAGCACGCGGCGCAGCGCGCAAGGTGATTGTCTCCTGCCAGCAGTTCGGCAGGCGGCATCTTGCGCGCCGAGTAGCGCGCAATCTCGTCGTCCGTAAGATGGTTCGCTGGTCTATTCATCTCTTACTCGAAGCTGAGACAGAGCGGAGCGTCTCCCCTCTACCGGTTGTTGATGGAAACTGATGGTCGGTCTTACCATGTGCATGACGTTTTTCACCCTCTGCTT
>JBGPNE010000199.1:0-5780 GCA_041487335.1 Pyrinomonadaceae bacterium | reverse complement strand
GTTGAGTGGCCGTCGACTGAGCCAAACTGCATCAGTACCGAGAAGCACGCTATCGAGCTGTCCGATGCGATGGATTGTTAGACACCGTGCTCCAGTTCAACCACTTGGTCAAAATATATTTTAGCGGTGCTAACCTCTGTGTATTAGCCGCGGTTTGCGGTAAACGAGTTCCTCGAATTGTTGTCTCTGCGCCCGCTGCTTTCTTTACTGCTTTACGGCTGCTTAGCCTCGTAGATAAGCACTCGCTTGCGCCCACTTCTCCCAATGACATACCCAGCCAGCGCTCCAACTCCAGCCCCAAGTACACTAAGACCTGCGGCCAATTGTGACCTGCTGACAAAAAAACTATCACGGCCGTCACCCCCTGCCGCGCCAATCGCCGCGCCAGCGGCAGCTCCCACTCCCAGGCCAATCAAGGTTGCTTTTTTGGCCGATTTCGCACTGATTTGGTAGACGCTGAGAACATCCTCTCGGCTTAAGTCCATCGGTTTACCGCTCACAGACAGCGACAGCGCAGTGTCAGAAACACCGCTCAGTTTACCCTCAACGCTCTTTCCGTTTTTTAGCTTTATGACCAGTTTGCTTCCAGAGCTAAGTGTCTTGAGTCCAGACCAGTCACGAGTTGGCTCAGTCCTTACTTGGGCCAACGTAGAAGACGACAGCAATAATGATGCTATCAGAACAAGGCTGATCCTAAATCTTTTCCTTCCAATGCACATAAGATTCTCCTCCTGGGCAGGTATTAAAACACGTTCAGCCGCTACTTCTCGTTTCCTTCTAACAACCTATTGTATTTCTTCAACACTTGCCTAAGCCGATCATGCGGGATGGCTATCACTTTGTGATTATCAATCCCCGTCATCGTTTCCGCTGCAACCAGCGCATTGATAATAGCTTCTTCAGTGGCTTGCACAGTTGCCTCGAAAAGAGGATTCATTCTTTCGTTGGGAAGCATTGTCAGTTGAACAATGCCTGACTGCTTCCAGCCTTCCGGATTTGCGCTGGAGAAGGCAATGAAAATGTCTCCTGAGCCATTACCTGAACTACTTCCGGTTCTTGCAACCCCAAGAGATGCGCGCCGCGCCAGTCGTTTCAATTGATGCGCCAACAAAGGGGCATCAGTCGCGACGACGATGATAATCGAGCCGACATCATCAATCATCGCGCCGGTCTCTTTAGACACAGGAGCGTTCTCGGTAATCTCAGTGCCGACGGGAACTCCTGCGATGCGGAGTTGATTCCTGCGTCCGAAGTTGGCCTGCACCAGTACGCCCACACTGTAACCACCAGATTTTTCATCCAACTTCCTTGAGGCTGTTCCGATACCGCCTTTGAAGCCATAGCAGACCATGCCGGTTCCGCCACCAACATTTCCTTCTGCGACTGGGCCTGACTTGGCACCATTAAGCGCATCAAAGACATGCTTTTCTTTGACATGAAAGCCATTGATATCATTGAGGTAGCCATCATAAGTCTCTGCCACGACGGGCAAAGACCACCAATACCCGGATTCGTCAGGTGGTCCTTGCTTGATGCGCCATGCAATGATCGCATCACGCACAATACCAACGCTGTGGGTATTAGTAATCATCAGCGGCCCTTCCAGGAAGCCTGATTCCTCCACCCACGTCGTACCTGTCATCTCGCCATTGCCGTTGAGGGTGAACCAGCCCGCGAAAACTGGATTATTGATGGATTGTTGGCCCCGTGGCAAAACGGCTGTCACACCTGTCCTCACAGGACCAGTTCCGACCTGTAATTTTCCGTCACCGAAGATAAGAGTGGTATGCCCGACCACCACGCCTTTGACATCAGTGATGGAGTTAAGTGGCCCCGGCGTCCCTTCAAAGGGAATTCCAAGATCGCGTGCTCGCGGTTTAACTTGCGCTAACGCAAAATGTGAAAACAACAGCAAAACAAGAACCGAGTTAACAATTCTTTTCATTCACTGAACTCCTTCCCCAAGGGGAATCAACGTGGGGCGCTTCTATACTGAGACCGGCAGAGAAGTCAACAGCCAGTCGGCATTGGTCGGCATATCCTTAATTGGATAGGTCTCAGTCGGCAGATTGCGGAATATCCCCGGATGATTCCGGGATTATTCGCAGTTGCAGGTCATTAGTCGTCGAAAATGCCCTGATTGCGCTCCGGCACGATCCTTGCCCAAGCCAAGGCGAAGGGGTTGGCGCGTCGCGCCAGCGATAAGAATATGAGAGTCCAACGAATCCTTTGTCCCACCGACTTTTCGGCGAAATCCGACGAAGCGCTGGTTTACGCCTTGGCGCTGGCGCGGGCATACGAAGCGAAGTTAATCGTCTTCCACTGTCTGCGGCCGTCCGGCACGGAGTCGAACGGCGAGGCGAAACGGCAGCGCACGCAAGCACGGGCTCGCGTCAAGGAGCAGTTCGAGAACTCAGTCGTTGCCAGCCTGAATCCTGCCGGTTTAGCGGGGTTGGAATGGCAAGGCATTGTCGCCGAAGGTGAGAACGCGGGCGACGCCATAGCGCATGAAGCGGAGAAACATAACGTGGATCTAATTGTTATGCGCTCGCGGCGGCGTCCGCATCGCGCGGCACTGTTGGGTTCAACGGCGGAGCAAATCTGTCGCACGGCCACGTGCCCGGTACTGGTCACGCATGCGGATGAACGCGAGTGGGTGGACAACCGCCGCGATATTGAACTCAAGCGAGTGCTCGTCGCTTATGATTTCTCGGACTATTCGGAGCTTGCCTTGAATTACGCGATGTCGTTCGCGCAGGAATATCAGTCGGAGTTGCACCTATTACATGTGTTGCCTCCATTCGCGCTCAACGAACCAGAGATCTCCTGGTATCCCTTGGGCCAGGAAGGCACGTACCACACTGTCGCGAGACGCTTGCAGAAGGCTGTCCCGCCAGAAGCGCATCTTTGGTGCAACGTTCGCCACGCCGTCAGCGAAGGACAGCCATATCGCGAAATTCTGAACTACGCGGAGAATAACCAGATTGATCTGATTTGCATCGGAGCCCATGGAGCAGGCTTTGGCATGCGCGCGTTGTTTGGCTCAAATGTCGATCGCGTGCTCCGCCAAGCGCCCTGTCCGGTCTTAGTGGCCAGGCCGTTAAAGCCCGTGAGCTGGAATCAGTCGGTGCGAACGCACACAGCGACCCGATCGATGCAACTGCCGGTTTCTTTTGTGGCGCCGTAGTTCGAAATGATCTAAGAATTTGCGTATTTTGAGGATCTCGCTAGTTTCGCATGCCAGGTATTCCGGTTGAAGTTGTTCGTTGTCGCGATGCACGGGGTCCCCAGCCGGGCAGCCCGGCTGGGGTGGTGGGGAATGATTCAAGCGATAGGGTAAAGGCCGCGTAATTCGCGACGGCAAGGCGGTCGATGGAGGAGGAGTTGAGGTGTTAAGAGTGGAAGATATAGCGCCTGCCGAAATGCACGCGTTGCTAATGAGCGCGAGTTTTGGGCACTTAGGGTGCGCCCTGGAAGGCCGACCCTATGTCGTGCCAATGAATTACGCCTACGATGGCAAGGAACTTTACTTCTTTACAACCGAAGGAATGAAGACCTCGTTCATTTCCGTCAACCCACAAGTCTGTTTGCAAGTCGAGGAAATCATAGACAGTTCGCATTGGCGTAGCGTCATGATTATTGGCCGCGCTGAGCGCTTAACCAAGAGCGAAGATATGGAGCGCGCCATGCAACAAATCGTCGAACGCAATCCGTCACTCACACCTGCGATCAGCTCTACACAACTCGACACCTGGGGTCGCGCCGTTGACATCGCCCTTTACCGCATCCAACCTGAGTTGATCGACGGTCGAAAAACTGTGTGACGTCGTTTCTTATTTCACCGTGCCCCTGGACGTAATTTACAGATCATTTCCCGAATACGATTGGTTAAACGACTTATTAATGAGCGGAAAGTCCGGCACGATGTTCTTGAGGAGCGCAAACGAGACTGCCGGCCAGTTGACGAACGATGGGTCCTTAATCTTAACGCGGTAAAGCCTTCCTTTACTGTCAGCCATGACCCAGTGGATGATGGCACCGCGCCACCCCTCGACGATTCCGAAGGCCGGCTCGAACGCAGGCATCATGCCGAGCGGCGCGGCCAATGGTCCATCAGGCATTTGCGCGACAGCTTGTTTAATCAAGCTCACCGACTCTGCCGCCTCGTCCACTCTCATCATCGTCCGGGCGTACACGTCGCCGCTCTCGAAGATCGGCACTCTGAATTTCAATTCGCTGTACGCAGCGAAGGGATGATCGCGCCGGGCATCCACGTCAATACCTGAGGCGCGCGCCACGTAGCCGAGCGCGCCGTGGTCCATTGCGGTCTTCGTTGTGAGCTGGCCCGCGCCTTCGAGCCGGTCCATCAGGATAGTGTTCTGCAAAGCGATCTCGACAATCTCGTTGAAGTCGGCGAGGGCCGAGTTGAGTTCGGCGGCCAGGTCAAGGCCTGCGGGAAGTTCGTGCCCGACGCCGCCCGGGACAATACAGCCGCGCATAAGGCGGTTTCCCGTCAGTCGTTTATTGAGGCGCAAGAGTCGCTCGCGAATGCGGGAGCAGTGGGCGTGAGCGATGGCAAATCCAGCGTCGTTGGCGATCGCCCCGAAGTCGGCGATGTGGTTATAGAGCCGCTCCATCTCCAGGAGGATAACGCGTAGATACCTGGCGCGGCTGGGCACCTCCGTGCCGGCTAGCGACTCAAGCGCCTGGCAGTAAGCCAGTGAATGTCCGACGGTGGTATCGCCGGAGATGCGCTCGGCCAGTTCGACCCCAGCGATGGGCAACTGGCCCTCGAACAGCTTTTCCGTCCCTTTGTGAGTGAAATAGAGCCGGATCTTGAGGTCAATGACTGTCTCGCCGACGACGCTGAAGCGGAAGTGGCCCGGCTCGATAATTCCCGCATGCACGGGGCCTACTGGGATCTCGTAGACACCTTCCCCGCCCACCGGCTGGAAGGGAAACGGTGTCCCGTCATCCTCAAAGTGCTCCGGGGGCGCCGCATTTTTCCGTAGCGGAAAGTAATCTTTGGGCCAGAAGGCGTGCCGCACCAGAGGACGCGGGTCGGGGTGGCCTTTGGCCTCGATGCCGAACATGTCTTTAATTTCGCGCTCGAAGCGTGAGGCCGGATAGTAGAAGGTCGCCAGGGAAATAATAGTCGGGTCTTCGGGCGAGAGCTCTTTGGTTGCGTGCAGGAACCAGTTTTCACAGTGATTCGCAAAGAGATAGTGAATCTCGAAGATGCCCTTATCCGCGCGCCGGTCGTTGGCGACCATTAAGATCAACTCGGCACCGAATTCATGCCGCAGGAGTCCGGCAAGTGGTGGAGCCGTGCCTCGGGTGATGCGGCAATGTAATTCGTTGCCACGCTCAACGTGAACAGCTGCTGTCTTCCCATTGAGGTAGTGCGATAGCGCTAGTTGCATTGCGGAAAAGTCGGTCATTTTGAAACGATCTCCATAATTCGATTGAGCAACGCCACGATCGGCGTGGGCAAGGTCAGGCCAAGCACGACGAGCACGGACAGCGGGACGAGCAACGGCATTATCCAGCCCCAACCATCCACTGCGGCGGAATTAACCCCTTCAGGCACCGAGCCGTAGAGCATTTTGTTTAGGTGACTGATGAATGAAGCGAAGGCGACGGCCAGTAGCGCGAGCGCCGCTCCCATGAGCCAAGGGTGATTCATAGCAAAACCGGCGCGAAAGAGGGCGAACTCTGAAACGAAAAGTCCGAAGGGTGGAAGTCCAATGAGCGCCAATATTCCGGCGGCGAACAGCCCG
>JBGPNE010000198.1:0-5785 GCA_041487335.1 Pyrinomonadaceae bacterium | reverse complement strand
ACGAACCCCCCAATTTATTCACAGCTTCGTAGCGACCGGGTCTGGTAGCTGCTCACTCAAGCGATGTCAAGTCCCGTCATTTTGCGGTCGAGTGGTCGCGCGACTTGGACCCGGTCGCTACCACCACCCCAGCCGGGCTGCCCGGCTGGGGATCCCGGTCCGCTCCTCGGTTCTTTAGTTGAGTGACTCCGCTGCCGTCGTGACAAAGCGCACCAGTGCCCTAGCGACCTGAGGTCTCCAGACTCAATACGCAGGTCTTCGGCTTGCCGAGACACTCCTTGCCAGTCTCCTTTTTCACAGGACCGCGTTCGGTCTATCCGTCAGAGCGTTCTGGTAAGTTTTGACAAGGACCGTGGTGCGTCGGGATTCAATCCTTTCGCCTCCGCAAGCAGCGCAGCGAAAAGCTGTGCCGGAATAATGTAGGGGATCGGAGCGACAAACTCATCGATTTCGCGCGGCATGATGATCGCTCGGGAACAAATACTCGCCGCATCCAGGTCAGCGGTAATCACCAGGGTGTCGGCGCGCAATTCCGCCAGGCGATCGATTAGATCTTTCACTCCCGGCAGCATGATTCCCGGTGGAGCAAATAGGATAACAGGGAAGTGACGCTCGACCATGGCAAGCGGCCCATGCAGAAAATCCGCCGAAGAAAAACGCTCCGCCACTACATAACAAGTTTCCATCAACTTGAGCGCCATCTCGTAAGCGTTCGCGTAGGCAAGCCCGCGCCCAACAACCACACAATTCTCCATGAAGACATAACGCTGGACTAGTTCGAGGATTGCGGGTTTCTGTTCGAGAGCGCGGGCGGCAAAATCTGGAATTGCCTCAAAAGAAAAAGCGTTGCTGCGCTCGGCCAGTTCTGCCGCGACCATGTAGAAGAGCATCATCTGTCCAGTGAATGTTTTCGTGGCCGCAACTGACCGCTCGCGTCCGCCATGCATCAGCAAGGTCTCGTCAACAATCTTTGTCATGGATGAGGCCGGCTCATTCGTGATGCCGACGGTGTAGGCGCCAGAGGAATGCGCATTCTCCAAAACGTGATTGATATCTTCACCTTCACCCGATTGCGATACGCCGATCACCAGTGCGTGTTTCAGTTTCAGCTTTGCACCATAGAGCGTGTGGACTGAGGGCGCTGAGAGCGAGACGGGAATTCCCGTCGTGATCTCCAGCAGATAGCGACCGAACAGCGCGGCGTTGTCCGAGCTCCCACGTGCTACCAGCACAATCAGATCGATGTCGCGGTCTCTGAGCAACTTCCCAAGACGCGCGATCTTGGCGCGCTCCGCATGAATCGTGCGAGCCAGTGCGGCAGGCTGCTCGGCAATTTCCTGTAGCATCAACGACAAAGAGTAACTTCCTCCAGCAGACTCGATAACGCCTCAACGCGTTTTCGAGTATTGTATTTGGCGCCGATTTCGGTTAAATAGTCGTGCGCTCTGCAAAGCCTGACACAGCAGTAACAGGCGGCTATCTCCCTTTCAAAATGCGCAACACTCTAACACGAAGCTGCCCGGTTTGATGTAGCGCAAGTTGTTTGACTTGCGTGTCTTATCAAGTGTCGCCAAAAAAGGCGCAGACCGGAAGTGCGGCCGTACACTCTCGTTTATTCAAAGGAGACCCTCTAATGCCAACCTACATTTCGATGCTACGCTGGACCGAACAAGGTGCATCAGGGCTGAAAGACAGCCCGAAGCGCCTCGATGCCGCTCGCAAGGCTTTCAAGAAACTCGGAGCGGAAATCAAAGACGTCTACATGACGATGGGTCGTTATGACTTGGTCTGCGTAATCGAGGCTCCAGATGATGGGACCGCGGCGCGGGCGTTACTGTCGCTCGGATCTCATGGGAATGTTCAGAGCGAAACGCTAAAAGCGTTTACCGAGAGCGAATACCGCAAGATCGTACGCTCAGTGTGAGAAACCGCGACACGTGACGCTGGGACCGCAGCATCCCCGGGGACTCCGGGATGCTTGCGCTTCCAGGCGTGCCCGGCGGCTAACTCGCTCATTTCCGATAGCCCGGTCCGCGGATTACCCGCCCGGCAAGCGCCGGAGTTCGCTTGCCATCGTCCACGCTGATTCGGCCGGTGATGATCACGTATTTGATCTTGTTAATCCCGTCAATCCTGTCTAACTCCAATGCTTCACTTCAGGCAGTTGACCGGAGGCGAGTGACCCCTGTGTGTGTGACTTTTGATTAATCGCTGCGTAGAATTGAAAAAATAGTCCCGGGACGGTAGCAGCGTGCCCCAATCGTCAAAACTGCCAGTGACACTCAAGCGTATTGCAAAGGCAACCGGCGGAGCTCTCACTGGCGACGAGAACATTCAAGTCACAGATGTCACCCACAACTCTCGTCAAGCTGGACCAGGTGCTCTATTTGTCGCTGTGCGTGGGGCGCTGGTTGATGCGCATAAATTCATCCCACAGGTGATGGAACAAGGCGCGGCCGGCGTTATTTCAGAACAAGCACCGCCGGAGAATTTCTCGGGTGCCTGGCTGCAAGTGGAAAACGTAAGGCGGGTCATGGCTCTGGCTGCGGCCGCGGTCCATCATCACCCTTCCCGCGAGCTGCAGCTTGCCGGCATTACCGGGACAAACGGTAAGACCACAACCGCGTACCTTGTTGCCTCAATTCCCGAAGCCGCAGGTGAGCCTGTTGCGATGACGGGAACTGTCGAATACCGCATCGGCGCAGAGCGTCGGAAGGCGGAGCGCACCACGCCTGAGGCTACCGACATGCAGCGGCTCTTGCGCCGTGGGGTTGAGGTGGGTTGCAAGACAGCCGTGATGGAATGTTCTTCCCAGGCGATGGATTTTCACCGTTGCGATGCGCTGGAGTATGCAGTTGCGGTCTTTACAAACCTCACGCGCGATCATCTCGACTACCACATCACAATGGAGAATTACTGGTACGCAAAGAGGCGACTGTTTGACGGGCTGGGAACAAGACCTAAGACTTCTGTGATCAACGTCGACGATCCTCACGGAGTGGAGCTTGCAGACGAGCTCGAGCGCGAAGACTTACACGTGATTCGTTACGCGCTCAAAACAGAAGCCGATGTGACCGCTCGCAATCCGGAATTCTCGCTCGCGGGCATGCGCTTTGAGCTTTTCACGCCCGCAGGGAATCAAGAATTCCATTCGCCCCTGGTGGGACCACCGCACATTTACAACACGCTGGCCGCCGTGGCCAGTGGACTCGCGCTGGGCTATAAGCTCGACGTGATTATTCGCGCGCTTGGTAACTGCACTGGCGCACCCGGCAGATTCGAGCGCGTGGCCCATTCAGGAGATTTTGCGGTAGTCGTTGATTATGCCCACTCGGATGATGCGCTGCTCAATGTGCTGCGCACGGCTCGTGATGTCACCAGTGGCAGAATCATTACTGTGTTTGGCTGCGGCGGTGACCGTGATAGATCCAAACGCGCTCCGATGGGTGAAGCGGCGGGCGGTTTGAGCGATGTCGTCATTCTTACTTCTGACAATCCGCGCACCGAAGACGCGCAACGCATCCTTGCAGATGCAGAACTTGGTATTCGGAAGACAGGAAAGCCTTACAAGAAGATCGCCGATCGACGTGAAGCGATCTTTCAGGCAGTCTCGGAAGCACGTAGCAGGGATTTAGTCTTGATTGCGGGCAAGGGGCACGAAGATTATCAGATCATCGGGCGTGAAGTTTTCCATTTTGACGACAAAGAAGTCGCGCGTGAAGCATTGGCGGCGCGACGAAGCTAGATTTCATAGGTAGGGTTTGAAACACTCTACGGTGAACAAAACGGCACCCCAGCCGGGCTGCCCGGCTGGGGACCCCGCATCACTCGGAAACTCGCCGCGCAAAATACCAATAGACCGGCAAACCCAGAGCGATGATCAGTAAGCCGATCAGCGACTGCAATGGGGCATTCTTGATCGTGAAGACAATAAGATAGATCGTAACGAGAACGAACAGAGCCGGAACCACCGGGTAACCCCACGTGCGGTAAGGTCTTGGGGCATCGGGCAGGCGACGACGAAACACGAAGACCGCGGCGGTCACCATTCCGTAGAAGAGCCAGAATGCGAAGACGGCATAGTCGGTGAGTTGGTCGTAGGAACCCGAAAGAGCGAGGATTCCTGCCCAAACGGCTTGCACGATGAGCGAAATCACAGGTACGTGGGTCTTGCGCGAGACACGCGCTAAACTTTCGAAGAAGATACGGTCCCGAGCCATTGCAAAAGGAACACGTGCAGTCCCGAGGATTGACGTCTGTAGCGAACCCCAAGATGAGAGCATCATCACCGCCGCAATCAAACTCACTGCTAAAGGCCCGAGCACTCGCATTGTTGCTTCGGCGGCAACAGATGACGCCGATGAGACACTGGCGATCTGGGTGGGCGTGAGCACGTAGTAATAACTGACATTCGCGAGTACGTACAGCGCCATCACGATGAACAGGCTACTGATTAGCGCCAGTGGCAGGTTACGTTCCGGGCTTTTCACTTCACCCGCCATATACGAGACATTGTTCCAGCCATCGTAGGCCCAGAGTGCGCCGAGCATTGCGGCTGCGAAACCCGAGAAGCCGCCGCCCAAAACGGCAACACCTTCGCAAGTGCCCCCCGTGCTTGGCAACATGAAGTTTGTCCAATGACCGTCCTGGTAGAAAAACGCTCCAATTCCCACACCCAAAACAAGCAGAACCTTCAGGAACGTGATGACTGATGCCACGTGTCCGCTCACGCTTACTGCGGCGCAGTTGATTAGCGTGGTCACAGCAATTGTTACCAGCGCGACAAGCTGCAGTTTGCCAAAAGGAATTTGATGGCCATAGGGCAAGGTGAGGGTGAAATAAACCTCCTTGAGCGCGCCGCCCATCAAGTCGTTGAGAAAGATCGAGAACCCAACGGCGAGCGCCGCCGCCGAGGCAGTGCGTGATATCAGGAACTGAGTCCAGCCGTAGAGAAAACCCCAGCGCTGACCGTAAGCGTCGCGCATGATTACGTATTCTGCCCCCGCTTCGGGCCTCATCGTAGTGAGTTCTGCGTAGGTAAGCGCGCCCGCGAGCGCCAGCAGACCTGCAGCAATCCAGACCGTGATCACGCGCCCCGCCGTGCCCACATTGCAGGTCATCACGCGAGCTTTAAGAAACACACCGGTACCAATGATATTACCGACATTTACAGAAATGGCGGCGATTGGGCCAAGGCCGCGGATCAGTTGGGTGTTGGGCTTCGCCATACAGTTTCAGGTTTCGAGTTTCGAGTTTCGGGTTTCGAGTTAGCCGCTACTACGAGACAAGTTTCTTGTATTTAGTGCCCTTGTAGTGGGAGTTGCGCAAGTAGCCGATCAAACCCCCAATCATCCGACCTGTTTCATTAGAGAGGGCTCTCAATTGGTCGAATACTCTCTCGTCGATGTACTCTTGGTCAAAAGCTACGAAAAGTTGCGACTGTACTTCTGCTGCTGAGCCCTTTGCAATCGCAAGGAACTGAATGAATTCGCCAGTCCCACTCCTATCGTATCCTTCAGCTATATTTGACATGATTGAGACAGTCGCTCTGCGAATTTGATCTCGCAGCCTGGGGGCACATAGGTTCGTAGCTCAAGTTGAGTCAGACTGCAAGGGCCAAAGTCATAAAGAGTAGACTTCTCATCGGCTTTCATCGCCAGCATAACTCAGAGCGCATTGCTGGGAGCGCAGGCGTCTCGCCTGCAATGAGCGCGAAGCGAAACGAAGTGGAGCGCAGCGCGAAAATGAACGGGCGAACGACGGGCGATGAAGGTAGTTAAGCGGT
>JBGPNE010000197.1:0-5820 GCA_041487335.1 Pyrinomonadaceae bacterium | reverse complement strand
GACCGATCCCACGCTATTAGGTTTCATTTGGAACCGAACCAGTTAGTTATCAGTTCTCAGAACGCCGAAGAAGGAGAAGCGCGCGAGAGTATTCAGGCGGATTACAGCGGTGAAGAAACCGACATCGGTTTCAACGCACAGTATCTGCAAGACTTCCTCAATGTAATCGGAGAAGGGAAGGTTGCCTTTGAATTCAGAGATGGAAACTCTCAGGCTCAACTTCGTCCGGCAGAGAGCGATAAATACGACTACAAATACATCGTAATGCCTATGCGAATCTGAAAAAAGGAACCACCTCCCTTTCGCTGCTGCTGTCCAATGAAAACGAAGCGCTCTTCAGTGTCATGTGAAGAGCGCTTTGCCCGCTCTATGCTATGAGATCCAGAGCGTGTTGGCTCTATGTTAAAATGCAGATATGCACCTCGACTTTATTGAGGCACACCACTTTCGCAACTTGAGCGGAAAAATCTCCTGGGGCAGCGGACTCAATATCATCTACGGGAAGAACGGCCAAGGTAAGACAAATTGGCTGGAAGCGATTTATCTTCTTTCGAGGACAAAGTCGTTTCGCACTCAACGTCTGCAGGAATCTATTAGATTCGACGAGCAGATGGCATTCGTAAGAGGTCAAGTTTCGAGCGGACTAGATCTTCAGAGAGATCTACAGGTAACACTGCAAGACAATACGAAGTCGATTGCCATTAACGGGAAACGAGAACCGCTGGCGAGGTATCTGGCTCAGCTTCAGGTCTTCGCATTTACTGCAGACGAGTTGGCCATCGTGCGCGGAATGCCAGAAGCGCGCAGGCGCTTCATTGATCGCGGCGTCTCGTCATTGAAACCGGTCTACGTTCAGACACTTTCCGACTACAACAAAGTACTAAAACAAAAAAACAGAATTCTTCAAGAGTCGTCTGAGCGAGAGTTAAGCGTGGAGGCAACAGAAAATCTGTTAGCGCCCTGGAACGAGCAATTAGTTGGATTAGCGGCACAGATTCATAAAGGTCGATCTGACTACATTGAGCGTATAAACGAGGTGCTGGAGCGGGGACTATTCGACCGGCGAGAGCTGGTAATCAAGTATAAGTCATCACTCGACGGCAGGGGGGACTTGAATGATTACGAATCGCTGTTAAGCGAGCGACTGCGCCTGCGATTGCGGGCAGAGGTAGCGGCCGGTCGTGCGCTTTTGGGCCCGCATCGAGACGATCTGGAGATTCTCTTTGGTGGCCGTGAAATGAAGGTTTATGGAAGCGCCGGCCAGCAGCGTAGCACATTGTTATTATTAGACTTAGCGGCGATTTCGTTGTATAATTCCTGGTATGGTGATTATCCACTTTTCCTCATCGACGATGTCGATGCGGAGTTGGATGAGAAAAGGATAAAACAACTTTTGGAGTACCTTGAAGGCCGCACTCAAACGTTCATCACCACCTCGAAACGAAGCCACGTCCAGGAGTTTCTTTCAAGAGCCATTGTTTACGAAATTGAAGATGGGGAAGTTGTGCCAGGCGAAGCGGAACGAAAAGAGCTTTGCAGTTTTGGCTCCGGCTGACAGCCTCTAGACGGCTTCAAAGCCAGGCGATTGCGAGGCGTGTAGGATTCAAGAGCGGCAGTGAGATGAGGAGAATGTATTGGCAACAGCAGGAACGACAGTAACAGACAAGAAGGGTCAATCTTACGACTCGTCTTCAATCACAGTTCTGGAGGGACGCGACGCAGTTCGCAAGCGCCCGGCAATGTACATCGGCTCAACTGGAGAGCTGGGTCTTCACCATCTTGTTTATGAGGTGGTAGACAACTCTATTGATGAAGCGCTCGCTGGATATTGTGACACCGTGGAAGTGACGATCCATCTCGACAACTCAATCACGGTGGTTGATAACGGACGTGGAATTCCGACAGACGAAATAAAAAAAGAGAAGAGATCCGCCGCTGAGGTGGTAATGACCAAACTACATGCTGGCGGAAAGTTTGATTCCAACGCCTACAAGGTTTCCGGCGGTCTCCACGGTGTGGGAGTTTCCTGTGTCAACTTTCTTTCAGAGAGTTTGCACCTCGAGATTTGGCGAGATAGTAAAACTTACGAGCAGGAGTACATCCGGGGCGTTCCGGTCATTGCCCTGAAGCAAACAGGAAAGACCAGAAGGCGCGGTACCAAGATCACGTTCAAGCCGGACACGCAGATTTTCACTCATACGGAGTTCAGCTTTGACAAACTGTCAGAGCGCCTGCGCGAAAAGGCTTTCCTCAATAAGGGTATTCGCATCACCATCAAAGACGAACGCGAAGAGCCTGAGAGGTCTCACGAGTTCTACTACAAGGGTGGTATCGCGGAGTTCGTCAAGCACCTCAACAAAAACAAGAGTACGCTTCACGAGAAGCCGATCTATTTTGAAAAAGAGAGCGATATTTTAGCGATCGAAGTGGCGATTCAATACAACGATGGCTATGACGAGAAGGTCTATTCATTTGCCAACAACATCAACACCGTGGATGGCGGTTCTCATCTCTCAGGTTTTCGCTCCGCATTCACGCGAACGATTAACGCCTACGCACAATCGTCTGGTCTCGCAAAAAACTTCAAAGGATCCCTTACCGGCGACGACACTCGTGAGGGTTTAGTCGCCGTGATCTCGGTGAAGTTGCCTCAGCCTCAGTTTGAAGGGCAGACGAAAGGCAAGTTGAACTCCGACGTCAAGGGCGCGGTCGAATCTTTCTTAAACGAGCGCCTGACGGAGTATTTCGAGCAGAATCCCAGCGTCGCGAGAAAGATCGTCGGTAAAGCGCTCGACGCGGCGAGGGCACGTGAGGCGGCGAGAAAAGCGAGAGAGATCGTTCGCAAGGGAGCCATGGGCTCCACGATGCTTCCTGGCAAACTCGCCGATTGCCAGGAGCGAGATCCCACATTGTCCGAAATCTACATTGTTGAAGGTGATTCAGCAGGCGGATCAGCAAAGCAGGGGCGCGACAGAAAGAACCAGGCAATCCTCCCTCTAAAAGGCAAGATTCTGAATGTGGAGAAGGCGCGCTTCGACAAGATGCTCGGTCATAGCGAAATCAGGTCGTTGATCACAGCGCTCGGTACAGGTATCGGCAAAGAAGATTTCGATGTCAACAAACTCCGCTACCACAAGATTATCCTGATGACCGATGCCGACGTTGACGGGTCTCACATCAGAACCCTGCTGCTCACTTTCTTCTATCGTCAGATGGCTGCGTTGGTTGAGAGAGGACATGTATATATTGCTCAGCCGCCTTTGTTTAAGGTGAAGAGAGGCAGGAAAGAGGAGTACATCAAGGACGAAGGCGCGATGATCCGCTATCTGATGCGGATGGCGACCACCGACATGACTGTCAAGTCTGTTGGGGCTCAAGAAGACATCGAAGGTCGAGAGTTGGCCAAATCGTTGGAGAAGATGGTTGACCTCAAGCGCTACTGTGAGCGGGCAGCGCGCCGGCTCTCTGGTGATTCACATCTGCTCAGTACACTGCTCGAAGCATTTGGTGGGAAAAAGGGCGTGCTGCGGGAAAAGGGCGCAACACTTCGCAAGGTCTTCCAAGATGGCGATCAGATGGCTGAGGTGGAAGGTGTATTGGCCGAGGCGGGTTACAAAACAGAACTCTCTACCGATGAGGAGCATGGACTGTGGGAGATCAAGACCACGACCAATGCGGGAGTCAACCTTGCCATCGATTGGAACTTTGCGAGCTTTGTCGAGTTTCAGCAAGCAGTGGAACTCTACATGTTTCTGGAAGACAAACTCGCCCCTCCGTTCATCGCTGGCGAAAATGGCACGAAAGAGGAGATCTCGACGCGAGACGCATTACTCGACAAGGTCCTGGCGGCGGCCAAGAAGGATTTGACGATCCAACGCTACAAAGGTCTTGGTGAGATGAATCCCGAGCAACTCTGGGAGACAACCATGAATCCGGAGAAGCGCACTCTGCTACAAGTCAGAATCGATGATGCGGTGGAGACGGACGATATCTTTACAGTGTTAATGGGTGATGCGGTCGAGCCGCGACGCAAGTTTATCGAGGACAACGCACTGGACGTCAGAAACCTCGATGTCTAACCCGCCAGACTTTGAATTTTCAGTAGCGAGAGAACGTCATAAACTAATTAGCCGCGGATGACACGGATAAACGCGAATCTAAGGAAGAATAGAACTGCTAGTGTTTACTCCTTCTTCTGATCTGCCAAGAGTAGCGCGATTGCTAACGACTCTGCTGGTTTCTTACGAGCGTTATCGAACGCCAGTCGCTTAAACTCAGGCTTAATTAATGCCTTGTTCATCAGTTTGAACGCTGATTGATTCGCGTTTTATCTGCGACCATTTGCGGCTAAATCTCTCGCAAATAAGCCTCGCGAAATCGGTCTACCCGAAAGCGCAAAAATTTAAGCGGGGTTCCAGGGGGAATTCCCGCTTTTCTTGTGGCAATCTCCACCTGCTTCGACGTCGTATCCACACCTTCTATATCCGGTAACAACAGTCCCCGATGGGAACCAGTCTCATCTTCAACAATCACTCCGTAAACCACCGGATCGAGTTCGTCAAAGCTGGCGGGTTCTGGCGTTGAGAGGACGTCCACTGAATAACACAAATTCGTCAATTCGCTCGCCGAGACAGGTGGGAATCGCGGATCGCGTGCAGCGGCATTTATTGCGTTGGCGATCACTTCCTCCGCCAGCGTGTCCTGGACTGGCTCAATTGTTCCGATACAGCCACGCAATTCCCCATCGAGACTTCTGATTGAGACGAAGCAGGCAGCTCGTGCTGCAAGCAGGTCGGAAGTATTAAGAGACGGTTTGATCTGCGTGCCAGTCAGCACATACGTTTCGATAGTCTTACGAACTAGCCCGGGCAGCTCCTCGGCCGCTGAAGCGGATGCTTCGTCTGCTACAGGTTCGGAACGCTCTTGCGTCTGGCTAGAGTCTTCATTCGCCTTCTTATTGGTCAATTGAGCAACAAGATAGCCAACCCCGAATGGCGCTTCATAATTCAAGACCACGCAGGCCGGTGGTAGTTCTCGGGTCGCTCCCAATGCCACCAGCATCGAGCGATAGCCACACTCCCCGGCTAGACGGCGCAGCTCCTGGTCGACGTTGACGATTCGTTCAGGGGAGTTACAGCGAAGCGCATCCACAACCTCTTCGTCAAAAATGTAAGCAGTGGGATTGTATCCTCCGGGCGCTTCTGGCTTCAGCCGGTGACTCAAATCACCGCTGGCGACAAGTGCCACGGGCCTGCCTACATAATCAGTTGCCTTAGCAATGCAGGATCCGAAGCGTAGGTGATCGTCGTTTGAAAGAAAACTGTAACCCAGGGCCACCACGCGACCGTTCCAGCCGTTGCGGTGCAAAAAGTAGAGCGGCACGGCGGTGCCGTGGTCCAAGTCATAACCCTTTAGGTTAGCGACTTCATATCCCTGTGCAGATGCCGCGTTGCCTATTGCTTCCAGCAACTCCTCGTCCAGCGCGGCTTCCACTCTGACTGCCGGCGCGCTAAAGTGTGCGAAATCTCCATAAAGATGTGGGCCCTGATAAGCAACAAAGGCGTACGGGTTTAGCGGGGCGTGAGGCGAAATCAGAACGACGGTTTCGGCGCCGCTCGCGACGATGCGTTTCGTCAACTCCGCCATCGCCTCGATTGAACCGCGCACCTCCGCGATCGCATCACGTCCTACTTCCGGAACCATGATCGGTGGATGTGGAGCAATGCCTGAGAAAACTATCGCGCTTGCGGTCTCCATTTTGTGACTCCATTTCCGAAAGGCACGCCCGGAGCGCCTGATTCTCGGCTTGAGAGCCAACAT
>JBGPNE010000196.1:0-5826 GCA_041487335.1 Pyrinomonadaceae bacterium | reverse complement strand
CTCACTGATGGGCATAACAAACATAGAATCGGGAACGAATGTTCATGAGATTGCCGCAGGCATTTATCGAATCAACACGCCGCTCGCTGTGGTGCCAGGAGGGTTCTCGTTTAATCAGTATCTGATCTTAGATGACGAGCCACTGCTTTTTCACACCGGGCCGCGGAAGATGTTTCCGCTGGTTCGCGAAGCGGTAACGAGCGTCATGCCGGTTGAGCGACTGCTTTACGTTGCCTTTTCTCATGTCGAATCTGACGAGTGTGGATCGTTGAACGAGTGGCTTGCTGTTGCTCCTCAGGCGGTACCTGTATGCGGACAAATAGCGGCATTGGTTTCAATCGGCGATCTCGCCGACCGCGCGCCGCGTGCTCTTGCTGACGGAGAGGTACTTCCCCTTGGCAAGCACGCAGTGCAATGGTTCGACACGCCGCATTTGCCTCATGCGTGGGAGTGTGGCTTCATCTTTGAGCAGAATTCGGGCACATTGCTTTGCGGTGATCTCTTCACGCAACCAGGCACAGGCGAGATTCCGCTCACCGAGACAGACATTCTTGGTCCAAGCGAAGCGTTTCGCCATCAGATGGACTACTTCTCGCATACAAAAAATGCTCGTGCCATGCTGGAAAGGTTGGCATCGACCAATCCCACAACGCTCGCGTGCATGCACGGAAGTGCGTGGCGTGGTGATGGTGCGAATTTAATCTTCGCGCTCGCCGATAGCCTGGAAAGGTGAATTAGAATCGACGGACCGCGAAGTGTTTAATCAGTGGCAGCCAATGCGCTATCCGCAAACATTCATTGACGACCTTCGACGCCAGGCAGACATAGTGCGCGTCGTTCAGGACTACGTCTCTCTGAAGAAGAAAGGCGCAAACTGGATGGCTTGCTGTCCGTTTCATAAAGAGAAGACGCCCTCGTTTTCCGTCAGTCCCGCGAAAGAAATCTTCTATTGCTTTGGTTGTCACAAAGGTGGATCTGTTTTCAACTTTGTGATGGAAATGGAGCGCGTTTCCTTTCCCGAGGCCATCAAGATCGTTGCCGAGAAAAGCGCTGTACCACTGCCGAAGCTGGTGGACGACAGCCGCTTTGAAGCACAGCGGCAAGAAGCTGACGATATCATTCAACTAAACAAGTGGGCGCTCGAATGGTGGGAGCAACAACTTGAAGGAGGAAGTGCGGAAGCCCGTGTCGCTCGGGAGTATCTTTTGAAAAGGGAGATCACAGATGAAACACGCAAGACTTTTGGTCTCGGATATGCGCCCGATAGCTGGGATGCTCTGTCAGCCCAGCTCAAGCGGAAGGGCGCGAGCCAGTTGCAAATTGATGGCAGCGGCTTGGTGGTAAAAAAGGAAGAAGGCGGGTCGTATGACCGCTTCCGTGGTCGATTGATATTTCCGGTACTCGATATTCAAGGTCGTCCAATCGCATTTGGCGGCAGGACACTGAAACCAGATGAGGACGCGAAGTACATCAATTCTCCTGAAACAGCAGCTTACACAAAGGGTCGGAATCTGTTCGGGCTAAATCTGGCGCGCGACGAAATTCGCAGGCTCGGCTACGCAGTATTAGTCGAGGGTTTTCTCGATCTAATCATCCCCTACCAATTTGGCATTCGTAACGCCGTCGCGAGTTTAGGGACGGCTCTCACGCCTGAACAAGTTAAACTGTTAGCCCGGTTTGCGCGTAAGGTCGTAGTCAATTATGATGGTGACCGACCGGGTGTGCAGGCAGCGAAGAGGGCGATAGAAATCCTTCTGGCAGAAGACCTTGAGGTCAAAGTTCTGGTTCTCCCGGACAACGCCGATCCGGATGAATTCATCAGAAAATTCGGCGCTAATGAGTATCAGCGGCAGCGTGGAGAGGCACAACCCCACATACAATTTGTGATCGATCAAGCTGTACGGGATCGCGACCTTCATCGCCCGGCGGAAAAAGCCGAGGCAGTCGAGGAAGTGCTCCCGTATATTCGCGCTGTCCGCAGCCGAATCCAGAAGCGCGAATATTTTGACATTGCGATGGACACACTACGCATAGATAAGGACAACGTCAATACTTCTGCATGGCGCCGAGAGTTGTGGCAACTCGTGCGGGTAGCCAATAGTACAAGGCCGGGTGTAAACAAAAGTTCGACCAGGACGACAGAAGCTACTCCAGCGGAACAACGTCTTCTCGGCTTACTTTTCGCCGACGAGGAGTTGCGCCATGGTGTTTTGCCAATGTTAAGCGCCGAAGACTACGAGGACTTGGCGACAGCAGCAATCTTTCGAGCTTTATTGGAACTTGAGAGTGAAGGCAGAGAGATTGATTTCAATAGTTTGAGCCAAAAGACCGAAGGCGAGTCCCTATCTTCAAAGCTGTTGCCTATGCTCATGATGAGCGACTCTCTGCACGCCTCGAATGAGCATTACACGCCGGAAGAGTGCGTCTGCACCTTTCGTTTGATGAAGCTCGATCATCACATCGAGGAATTAAGAGCTCAGTTAACGATGGCTGAACGTGAGGGAAATAGTGAAAAAGCCTCCAGGCTTTCTACTGAACAAATTGAACTGGCGCGGCGTCGCAGCGCGCTGCTGCCTAGGGCGGAGACCATTGGGAAGGGTGTTTGAGGATTTGCGGTTTTTGGGTAGTGGTGCAGTTTGGTTAGAAACAGGTGAAGCATTCAACTACAGAACCGAGGAGCGGTAGCGACCGGGTCGAGCCCAGTAATAGTCAAGAAACTGAAATCCACAATTCCACCGAGGTTGCGTGACTTTGCAGACGACCCAGTCGCTACTCGCTCCTCGGTTCTGTAGTTGAGTGGCCGCAGCGATTGAGCCAAACTGCATCAGTACCGGCTTTTGATTTGCAATTTGGGATTTACGTTCTCTAAGTGTTGATTAGTATCAGATCGAAAAGATCCCCCTGAGAAGTAAACTTGCGCAGGAGGCGCGATTGCGGATCTGAAGGTTGATGGAGCAGACATAAGTGAGTATTGAAGACAAAGATCGTGATGACGTGATGGAGCGCCTGCTGGAGTTGGGCGGCGACAAGAAATACCTGACCTTCGACGATTTGAATCGCGAGTTGCCGGACAATGTAGTTTCGCCGGATGACATCGAGGATGTACTACAGAAACTTGAAGGCTCAAATATCCCAGTCGCGGATTCCGACGAGAGGCTTCTCGAGCAGGCGGCTGTAGTCGTCCCCGACGACGATGATGAATCTCTTGACGAAGATATCGAGCTTGACCTATCAGCCGGCGCGCTCGAGAAGACAAACGATCCGGTTCGCTTGTATCTGCGCGAGATGGGCGTAGTACCCCTGCTGACGCGCGAAGGCGAAGTCGCGATCGCAAAGAGGATTGAGCGAGGGCAACTGAAGACAAAGAAGTCAATTGCTCGTTCGCCGATTGCAGTTAAAGAGCTTTTGAGAATTGGAGACGACCTCGAAGCTGGCACAGCCAACATTCGCGAGATTGTGAATTTCTCGGAGCAGGCCGAGTTGACCGGCGATGAGGACAAGGCCGAGGAGTATCGCGCCTGGACTATCGAAGGCATCCAGAACATTCGTGTGCTCTTCAAGCGGGGTTTAAAAGAGTGGGAAAAGCTTCGGGCTGAGCAAAAAATCACACGCGGCAAGAAGAGCAAGAAGTTGATGCGTTTGCGCCGAAAGGTCGCGCGCCTGCGTCTGGAGATTGCGCAGGAGATTGGGCGGCTGAATATGACTGAGCGCGCACGCCAGCGTTTGATCAATGCAATTCGCGCTGTGCAGAAGGAAGTTCGCGAGGCCGAGCGTGAAATCGACAGTTACACCGAGAAGCTCACCAGAAAGCGGATCAGACCTGACGATCAGAAGGAGTACAAACGCCGAATTTCCGCAGCGAAGAAGCACCTGCAGCAAATCGAGGCCGATCACAACATCAGCCCGGTTGAAATAAAGCGATCACTGCAAGCAATCGTCATAGGTGAGCAACAAACCGGGCAGGCCAAACGTGAACTCGTCGAAGCCAACCTTCGTCTGGTCGTTTCTATAGCCAAAAAATATACAAACCGCGGTCTGCAATTCCTGGATCTGATTCAAGAAGGCAACATCGGTTTGATGAAGGCGGTCGACAAGTTTGAATGGCGCCGTGGTTATAAGTTCTCAACCTACGCCACCTGGTGGATTCGCCAGGCGATCACGCGTGCGATTGCCGATCAGGCGCGGACGATCCGCATTCCGGTCCACATGATCGAGACGATCAATAAACTGATTCGAACGTCTCGGGCGCTGGTACAGGAGCTTGGCCGTGAGCCGACTAGTGAAGAGATCGCGAAAAAGATGGACATCCCGGTCTCCAAGGTCCGCAAGGTCTTGAAGATTGCTCAAGAACCTATCTCACTCGAAACGCCGATCGGCGAAGAAGAGGATTCGCATCTGGGCGATTTTATCGAAGACAAATCGATTTTGAATCCGGCAGATGCGGTTGTGGCTTCCAACCTTCGCGAGATTACGGATGAGGTTTTGGCTACGCTGACACCGCGCGAGGAAAAGGTCATCAAGATGCGCTTTGGTTTGGGTACTAGCGGATCTGAGCACACGCTCGAAGAGGTTGGCCAACACTTCGCTGTGACCCGCGAACGTATTCGCCAAATCGAGGCTAAGGCATTGCGTAAGCTGCGACACCCATCGCGTTCACGCAAGCTAAAGGCGTTTCTCGACGGTGCACAGCGCTAAACTCTCCTAATAAAGCGGCAATAGGGGCGCGGGAGCTAGATCCTGCGCCCTCTAAGGGTAAACCCTACTGACAGGCAAGTATTCCTATCCTACTCACTTAAATGTCAAAAACGTCGTGCTCTTTGCCGTGTAATCAAATTCCCACTGGTAGGTGTATCCGGGAAACTCAATCGGTTGCGTAAACTGCACCCTAACCTCAACGCGACCTTCCCGCTGCGCTGGCGTGATCAGGGCGTTGGCAGGAACGCCGTATTCGGCTTCGCTTTTCGTTAGTTGATCTTTCACCCACGATGGGGGATATCCCTGCGTAGCTGCGACATCAACGTCGTGCTGCATCAAGTCCTTGAAGTAAAACCTATAATAGGCGCCGGGCAGAAATAGATATCCGGTATAAGCCAAGGCACCAATGATCACCATCACAATTAGGAACTTTAGGCGCGCACTGCCACGCTCATCGGTTCTCGAGATCTTTGTCATCATCATTCCTCAATAGTCTCCCTGGGCCTTGCGCAGACCCGCGCGTAATGAAACCCGCAACAGTCTTTGAGTGATCTCTTTCCCATCAACAATCCGTGCGCGACCGATACGTTCCAGCAGTACCCATTGGATACGACCACCCTCGCTCTTCTTGTCGCGGACAAATGAATTCATTATCGCGGTCTCATCAATGTCATTAGCCCTGGGCAATGGTCCACATAAACGAACTGCCTCGCGCAAAGATTCTAACTCCGATGCGTCGAGCAAGCCCAGATTTTTTGAGAGTTCCCCGGCAACCAGTACCCCATGCCCCACCGCTTCCCCATGGCGAAAGCGACGATAGCGCGTTGTCGCTTCCAGAGCATGGCCCACAGTGTGGCCGAAGTTTAAGACGCGTCGGGAACGATGATCCTTGCGCCCCGCAGCTTCGCGTTCGTCTCCCGCTACAATCGCTGCCTTGAAAGCACAATGAGAAGCGATGAGCTCTTCGAGTTTTGGCGAGACCAGCGCGCTCTTATTTGAGCTGAGCTGGTTTAGGAAGGCGGTCGTTTGCTGGAAGAGCTTGTGGCTGGCGACAGCTCCTTGTTTGATACCCTCACACCACCCGGCAACCAGCTCGCGCGCGGGCAGGGAGGTGAGCGTCTCGATGTCTAG
>JBGPNE010000195.1:0-5829 GCA_041487335.1 Pyrinomonadaceae bacterium | reverse complement strand
CAGCGACCCATGCGATCGCAAGCGAACCCGTGAGCGTTCTGGTGAGGCGGAACGCACCGTAGCCGGAAAAGGCAAACCCGCTCAGGGTCGCTACTCCGAGAACAGTCAGGGGACGTAGTCCGAGTGCGAACAACGGAAAGCAGAGCATGGCAATCCCATACGCGTTCTCTCCGAAGGCCAAAGTGTATTGGTAGGGATATCCGGTATTCGCCTGAAAGAGATTAAGGGGATCGTGGAAAGTCTGGTGATAGTCCCACCAAAGCGTCCAGGCGCTGATGTAAGGATCTCCCGGGTCGGATACGGCGTCGCGGATGTGGACCACCCAAGGCCAGGTCATGATTACCGTCAGCACGCCAAAAGCGGCGAAGATCAAGCACTCGCGGGCAAAGGGGCGTTCGAGCAGCTTCGAATAGCTCTTCAACATTGCTCCTAATTGGCCTTCAACTGCCGTTCGCTTGCATTGGCGAAAGCCCTGGTTAGACCACCATAGTCGGAGGAGCGATCTAGATTGCTTAACCAGAACTGGTAGCCATCATGGTCCGGATCTCGGTGCAGGTACGCGAAGTAGAGCATCAAAACAAAAGCAGGCTTGATCTCCTTCATCGCAAAAATAGGGTCTTCTACAACCTGTTGCAGGACCGCGGCTCGAGTCATGGTCTTCCCTTGCAGCTGGTTGAGAACTCTAACCCGTTGAGATCCAGCTCCATCCAGCTCTGCCTGTGAGAACAGAGCACTCACATATTCCTCATCACCCAGCCCTGCGTATTTTGAGATAAACCCGCGTCGCGTAACCCAAGCCTCGGAGAATGCCCGGCTACTAACCTCATCAATCCTGCCCGGGCCCGCAATGCGTCTGACTGCCTCGAGATCTTGCTCAAACTCCGCAAACCGAGGCAGGCGACCATAGGAGGCTTTGTAGTAGCGGAAGATAAGGCCGGCCGAGTGAGAAGATTCCTCGACCAAACCGGAAAACAGCGAGTCGAGCGTCTCATCAGAGACAGAAGGCGAAGCCGCAACTTCGCTGTGTGCATCTGGCTGCGTTTTGATCACCGCATAGAGATCATTAGTGTGTTCTGCTCCTTCACGGTTACTAGCCTCAAAGCTCTCAATAAATCTGAGGCGTCCCGTAGCCACTCCGCGTATGAGAAAGATCTCGAGTGCCGCGCGCCTCTCGGGCGAGAGAAAAGGTCTGTGGACGGTTACGTACGAGACAGGGATTGTTTCAAAGATGTCCAGCAGCCGATCAGGAATAGGTTCACTAGCATTCAACTCTTCAATCTCCCTAGCCAGTGGTGGCACAAAGCTGTAACTTCCGTTAACCAGTGGATGCCCATGGTCGGCTGCGCGTAACATGTAAAGATGATCCCTGTCTCCAGCTGGCAGCTCAACAATTCCTCCAGACATCTTCTGTGCCTTGAGATAGAGCGTGAGTGCATCAGGGTCAATCTCACCGCGCATCATCTTTAGGGGAGCGACGTGCAACTCCAAGAGTATGGCGACGATGATCACGCCAAACGTTAATGTCTTGCCGAACCGTGGCCACCAGCGGTGGATCACGCGGGCGAAGCGAGCTGCGCCGAGACCAGCAAGCAGCGCCAGGCCTACATAACAGATCATGGCCCAACGCGTAACTACGCGCATACCGCGAAAAATATAAATGTAATCGTACAGGAATTTATGGAAAAAGAGGTTGAGACCAAAAGATCCAAGAAAACCGATCACGCTCCAGACGAGCGCGTGGGCAAATAACTCTGAACGCACTGGCGAACGGATCGTTTCAGACAGGTTTCTTTCTCCGCTCATGCATACGCGAAGCACTCGAGGGTAAGCGATACAGCAACGAACAATTAACGCTAATGCAAGGATAAAGAGTGCACGATCAGGATCTCTTGCAGTTAGTATGAGGTGGCCAAAAAGACGCAGTTTAAAGACGTCATACCCAATAGCCAGGATCGCCAGGATGCTGGAAATAATTGCCGTCGCATCGAGCATAGTCAGAAGAATCCATTTTGATGAGCGTGTCTCCAAATCGTCATTATGGTGTGGTGTTTTCCGCTTTGGCAGTAGAATTGCTGCCAGTCCGAGCAGCGGAGCGAGAAGCCCCGGAAAAAGGACCATTTCCGTATCGACCCCCGCCGCACCAAACCCCCGCCATACTTTGTTTCGCTCATCTGCCGCCAACCAATTAATTGGCCGTGCGGAGTAGTGCATTACTTCATCTGTTGTTCTGACAAAGCCGTGCAGCGCAGCGACGCGTCGCAGGGGAAGCAGAAAAGGCAGCAGCAACAGCGATCCGGCACAGAGCGTGATGCCTGCTCGCAGCCAGAAATCGCGATCGCGCCAGGCACTATTACGGGTGAGAAGCAGGGCGGCGGAAAAACCAAGGGGAATTACCGTGAGGATTAGCCACGTGAAGCAGGTAAGCCCGTTCATCAGGAACGCGAATCCTAACCATCCAGCCCGTGGCCAACTGCGCGTTCGCGCAAAGAGCACCAGTGCTTCAAACAGCAAAGGAATCCATCCTGCAAATATCAGGTGCAGATGAGCAAGATGATGAAAACGAAAGGGAACAAAAGCGAGGACAAGCCCCGTTATCCAGCCGATTGCGGTTGAGCCTGAAAGGGTCCGACCCAGCCGGAATGCGCCGTAGCCAGTAAACGGAAAACTGAGGAAAGCGGCAACGCTGTAAACCGTGAGCGGCCGAATACCCAGCGCAAAAAGAGGGAAGAAAATCAAGCTTACTCCATAATCAAACTCTCCAAACGCCAGCGTGTAACGGTAAGGATAAAAGATCGTGGCGTGGAAGAGGTTCAGTGGATCATGAAAAGTTTGATGATAATCCCACCAGAGAAAGTAAGAGATGGCGTAAGGATCGCCCGGGTCGGGCACAGCATCCCGAAGTTGCAACACCCAGGGCCAGGTCATGAGCGCGGTTAGCGCGAAGAAAGCAAGAAAAATAAGGAACTCGCGAAGAAGGGGACGGCGAATGTGCAATGAGGAAAACTTCATCTGCGACTGTGATGGCGGCTCGGAAAACTGGCTTGGACCCACGAAGTGCTCACATTAACGCTTTTTTTTCAAGCGTCGGCGAAGGATAGATTAATCTGCTGGCCCGCAGCAAGCCACATTGGCTTCGTCTATAATGCCTGCAAAACGGCGCCTGGTTAATTCATCAACGCCGTTTTCGGTTAGAGACTACCAACTCGAAAAACTGCTGCGGTGAACTGATGCTTGAAACATACACGCGAGGGAAAGGAGCAAACAACAAGCTCGCTAACTCACTAATCTCTCCCCTTGCTGCGGCCCGGCGATTTGTTCTCCGACATCCAGCCCAGACCATCTGCTGCTGCATTCTTTTTCTGATGGGCGCAAATCTGCTATCCGCTGCCGCGCGAAAAACCATCACCAATGACGAGATCGTACACATTCCAGCCGGTTATTATTATTTGGTCTCGGGAAATTTTCGTCTGAATCCGGAGCACCCGCCTCTCGTGAAAATGTGGGCCTGTCTGCCAGTTCTGTTCCTTAGGCCCGAGGTAAGCGCGCTGACCGAGCCTACTGGCCAGGACTTCGCACAGTTTACCGTCACCTCCTCAATTGATTTCTGGCACGTAAACCGCCTCCGTTTCCAAGCAATATCGTTCTGGTCTCGTCTTCCCATGGTCTTGCTCACGCTCGCGCTCGGCGCACTAATCTTCGTTTATGGACGGCAACTTTTCGGAGCGCGCGCGGCTTTACTCTCAGTCGCGCTTTTTAGTCTCGAGCCGACAATGCTTGCTCACGGGCGGATTGTCCATACTGATATAGCTGCTGCACTCGGATATCTGCTGTTCTTTTTTGCGCTACAGACGTATTGCCGGGCGCCAACATTTTCTCGCGCAGTCTGGTTTGGTGTGGCAACTGCCTTTGCTCTGCTTACGAAATTTTCAATGGTGGTACTAACCCCCATCTTTGTCGCCGGCCTTGTTTATGGTGTCTGGACCGCACCCCGCTTCAAGACTTCTCATTGGAGGATCGCGCTGCAATTCTGCGTGGCAGCGTTGATCGCACTCGTTCTGCTCAATGCAGCATACTACTTTCAACATCCCGCCTTGGCGCAGCCGGAGACGAACTGGATTGCCGCAACAATGCCTCTCGTTTCGGAGCGAATCATGCTCGCAATTAGGGTATTGTCGCTGGTACTTCCCACCTATTATCTTTTTGGGCTTTACACTCTTGTGGTGCACAATCACTTTGGTCATCCTGCGTCTCTGCTCGGTCAATACAGCGCGTTCGGATGGTGGTACTACTTTCCTATTGCTTTCGCGCTTAAAACGACAATACCGTTTCTGCTGCTCTCAGTTTGCGCGCTTGGCTGGGCCTTGTGGGGCGGCATCCTCAGACATGAGAAGAAACTCCTTGCGCTCGTGATACCCATTGCGCTTTACATGACGATGTCAATGATGAGCAATATCAACATTGGCATCCGGCACATTGCGCCTGTATTTCCTTTTTTGTTCTTACTTGGCGGTGGCTGTCTCGACCGTTTGCTCAAATCCAATGCACGAGGCAGAGCGGCTGCAGTGCTCACGGTTGTCTTGCTAGGTTGGATGCTGGTTGACGCCGTTCGCGCCTACCCCGACTACATGTCTTTTATGAGTCCGCTTACTCTCGGAAAACCGGGATGGCAGCTACTCTCTGATTCCAATGTCGAGTGGGGTGACGATGTTGGCGCATTAGCGCGATATCTTCATGACCATGGTGAGACAAAGGTACGCGCGGGGTTGTCTGGAGGCTGGGCGACGCTTGAGATGTATGACATTCAATTGGTGGACTTTGCCCCGCCCGATGTGCAACTACCGGGGACGCGCTATATCGCAATAGGAGCTGGGTTACTCAACGGCTCGACGGTGCCAGCGGGCTTGAGAGATGCGAACGGCGCAGTTCTCAGTGAAGAGCAAACGCACAACTTCTTCGCCAGTTACCGCACTGCGTCGCCCGAGGCAGTCTTTGGTCGTTCTATCTACCTCTATCGTGCGAAAAACTGATAAGCGGACGTACCCGGGTGAGAAGGATAGTTGTTCCTCACTTGCCAGTCTCCATCGGAGTTTGCTTTGATCGCTTTGCAATTGCTTCGTTAAGCAGGGCAACAATGGCTTGATGTTTTTGGGCCATAGCAAGATTGAGAGGACTTTGGCCATCCGCTTTCTTGATGTTTGGATCTGCCCCTTTCCCCAGCAAGAGCTTGACTGTTTCGGTCCGACCATTCCAGCAAGCTTCAGTCAGAGCCGACTGCCCATGCTGGTCCAGCCCGTTGACCGGCGTTCCCTTTTCTATCAACTCCTTCACTGCCTTGTTATCACCTTTACTTACAGCATCAACTAATGCCGAGACATTCTTAAAGAGGTCAGCAATATCCTGATGGCCCGCCCCAAGGGTGATGACGGTTTCCCCGTCGTTCTTCCTGGCACTCAGGTCAGCGCCATGATCCAGAAGGAGTTTGACCGTCTCCAGGTGACCCGCAAAAGCCGCCTCCATTATAGGGGTATTGCGATCGCCACCCCGCATATTCACATCGACTCCTTTGTCAAGCCAACCTCCTACGGCAGCGGTGTCGCCACTTACCGCCGCCACCAGCATGGCAATCTCCGCTCTCGTGAGTTGCGGTTTACTTTCGGCGCCCTTAGCGGGCTCCGGAGCGTGCGGCCTCTCGGTTCCTTCCTGACATCCAGCGAGAATGCTCAGAAATGCGAAGAGTAAGGTTAACCTCAGTACCCGTAACATAGCGCTGACAGTCTCGCATAAGACCAATCGGAGCGTCAAAAAATATCAACCAGATGAGCCAGTACT
>JBGPNE010000194.1:0-5856 GCA_041487335.1 Pyrinomonadaceae bacterium | reverse complement strand
CGTGCACAACTCGAACCTACCTACGCGTGACAGCCAGCCGAAATCGAAATGGTGAACTAACACGAATCGTTTGGCACAAATCGCGGCACCAACAGCAAAAAGGCCACTCGCGTTGAGTGGCCTTTGGTTTGTTTGCTAAAGAAGTTTGGTCGGGGCGAGAGGATTCGAACCTCCGACCTCACGGTCCCGAACCGTGCGCTCTACCAGGCTGAGCCACGCCCCGACAAATGCAAGAACGTAATTCTAGGGAAGCAGCGAGAAACTGTCAAACTAATCCGTTGGTAAATGGCAAATGGTAAATCTCAAATGGTGAAAACGGGTATTACTTAGGTCGTTTCGACCTTTCCTTCCCGGAGCTCTTCGGTCGCCTCAGTGTTACCCTGTCGCAAATGCTTCACATGACGCCAGATCCACCAGATGACCAGCAGCAGTGCTGCGATGCCGATCAGAAAGTCAAAACGATGGAACCAGGTCTTCAGCGTGTCATCTTTGTTCCATTGCTCGCCAAGCTTCTGGCCGACGTAAGCTAACCCGAGGCACCACGGTAGCGAACCAGCGAATGTGTAAATGACAAATCGCGTGACCTTCATGCGCGCCACGCCTGCAGGAAAAGCGATGAAAGTGCGCACGACAGGAAGCAGTCGGCTTGCAAAAACAATCACTTCTCCATAATTGGCGAACCAACGATCGGCAAGGTCCACATCGTGTCGCGAAATCAGAAGGTAGCGGCCATACTTTTCAATTAACGGGCGGCCACCATACATTCCCACCCAGTACGCCACGAGTGATCCAAGGACGCAGCCAAGGGCACCCGCAAATCCGACGCCCCAAAGATTCATCTGGCCCGTCGAGACGAGGTACCCCGAAAAAGGCATGATGATCTCGGATGGCAATGGTATGCATGCCGACTCGATCGCCATCAAGAGGACGACACCGGAATAGCCGAGAGCGGAAATAGTGGCGACGATGAAGCCTGAGAGGATTTCGATTATGCGTGCGACCATACAATTACGTTGACCAGCCGTGCTGACCGATCAACGGGACAAAAGCGCAACCGCCGTGGTCTTCTTCCTTGTAACCCGTCTCTGTCTTGATTACACGAATCAGGCTCTGTAACTCGCGTGACTCGCCAACCGGCACCACAAGTCGTCCGCCAACTTTGAGTTGCGCGACTAAAGGTTCGGGAATTTTTGGCGCACCGGCCGCAACGAGTATGGCGTCGTAAGGAGCGTGAACTGCCCACCCGAGTGTGCCGTCAAAACACTTGATTGTGGCGTTGTAAATTCCCAGTTGGCGAATACGCGCCTGGGCCACGCGTGCAAGTTCAGCAATGCGTTCGATTGCGTAGACTTGACCGGCGATTCTTGCTAGCACCGCAGTCTGATATCCCGAACCAGCCCCAATCTCCAACACGCGACTATCCTTATCGACCTCCAGCAGCTCGGTCATGCGAGCAACGATGTACGGTTGTGAGATGGACTGATTGGAGCTTATCGGTAAAGCGTGATCCCCATAGGACCGACTCTGAAGGGCTTCAGGCACAAAGCTGTGACGGGGAACTGCGCCCATAGCGTCAAGCACTCTTGGATCGCGAATTCCGTAGTGGTCGCGGAGGCGAGCGCACATGCGATCCCGTGGGATGGCGTAATCGTGAACTCGGTCTGGCGGTTCTTGGCCTGTTGCTTGCACGAATGACGATTCTTCAGATGCTTAGGCGAGGGTCTTGCACTCGCAGGCGGGCCAGTCTCTAGATACTGAAGCGCCCAGGTCGCAAGGCCGGATCAGTCGCGCCTCTCGGCGTGTCACAACTTTTCTAACTGTCCTGGAGCAAGCTCGGCTCCTGCTAAATAATTCCATGTTTCGATCGCTGTTAGCGCTCGATGGTCCGTCATGTCACTCTTCAACGGAGTCACCGAAACATAACCCAACTCGATTGCCTGATAATCTGTACCCTCAGCAGAGTTTGTGGTGAAGTACTCCTCCCCGATCCAAAAATATGGCTTACCACGCGGATCGATATGCTCGCTAATAACTGGCCGCGCGTTCTTAATTCCCTGTCGCGTCACACGTACTCCTTTGATCTCTCCCGGCGGAAGATTGATGTTAAGAAGAGTTCCCTCAGGTAACCCTTCAACCAAGACTTTTCTAACTGCGGTCACGGCAAAACGCGCGGCCTCGCTGAAATCAAAATGCTCCCGTGCGACCAGGCTGAACGCCAGACCTGGCACTCCCAGGATTGTGGCCTCGAGCGCGCCCGCGACGGTGCCCGAATAAGTCGCGTCGTCGCCGAGATTGCCACCATGGTTTATGCCTGACGCACAGATGTTCGGCAGGTCTTTATCGGGAAGGATCTTGTTGAGTGCAAGGGTTATGCAATCGGTCGGAGTGCCATCAACCGTCCAGTGACGCTCATCAAGCTGACGTATGCGCAAAGGCCGCGCAAGGGTAAGACTATGTGATGCACCGCTCATCTCCGATGCAGGCGCAACGACATAGACATCGCCGATATCTTTCAGGGCTTCTTCAAGTTTGATGAGACCCTGAGAGTGGATTCCGTCGTCGTTTGTCAGCAGAATTCGCGTCATGCCAATACCCGAGTTAGTAGTTACGAGTCAGTCAGCGGTCAATCTGTCCCTTACATTAGACACTTCGCGCTGGCTGGTCGCTTACTCAAGAGCGTCCACTTTCATTGTTTTAACTGTAGACGACTGGTGAGATGAGAGCACGACTGCGTGCTCGGGACTGCCAAGGCTGTCTCGATCAATCGCGAGGGGTGCTGCGCATGCGGCCCTTCTTCTTATTCCTTTTGCGCGCGAGAGCCGACTTGAGTTTTGCCTTCTGGCCTGGTGGGATGAAGAACGCATGCTTCTTCGCGTCCTTAATGATCTCTTCGGTCATAACCTTCCGCTTGAAGCGCCGCAATGCGCTTTCAATCGACTCACCCTGGTTAACAGTAACAATCGCCATTCTTTCTCCGTCTTCTTTTGATTCGATCGGTTTGTTGTCAACCTATTTAACACGCCCAGAATGCTTGTGGTCAAGTACGAAAGCCTTCCGGTTAAGGATTTCGGTTTGCCATAATAGCCAACACCCGGCAGGGCGCAGATGACGCACAGAGGAAACCCCGCCAACCAGACCGGTCGCGGGGTTCCCACCGAAAAAACCCGTGCAGGCCAGACGCCTGCGCTCCCAAGTTAGACAGCGACTGCCTCGTGCTCTTCGACCTCGGCCCGCTTGCGTCCCAAGCCCTGGATTTGGATTGGCTTGTCGGCCTCGGTCGTGTTGAGTTGCTTCTTGAGCACGATCTCCTGATAAAGCTTGCGCATCATCACGGCCTCTTCGTGAGCCGTCTTAGGACCTTCCATCTGCGGCTTGTTTGGCCGTTTCAAATCAATTGGGTTGAGAACAAGATTATGCGCCGCCTCGTTCAGTTGAACTTCCTTACCGCGCGCAAAAATCTCATGGCGGCCGTGCTCTTCATACCACTTTGCGACCGTCGCATTCTGGTGCATGTTTTCGATGATATTCCTCCAACCGACTCCGGTATTGTAAGCACAGAACGAGATCTCGCCTTCCTGGGTACCGTAAGGGATGATGCACATCTCGGTGCGGCGGAAGTCGTAATTGAACAGATCCTGGAACCACATTCCAGCGATAAACAGGAAGTTCCAACGATCCGCCCGACGTTTTTCAATGTCGCCTTTCGAACGATCGCCGCTGACCTTGCCATAGTCTTTGCCGGTTAAGCCAAACGACTTATCAAACTTCTTAAAGAGTTCGTAAAGCGTGAACTGGGAAGGCGATTTGTACGGATTGTAGTGCTTCAGGAGCGCTAACCCCATCATCAGATTGGACATCCACTTGCCCCTTGCCGCATCCGTGATCTTCTGCATGTCTTTGACTAAACCCGGGATGTGCAGAAACTCGGGCACAGGTCTCATCTCTCGCGTCTCTTTATCTACCATGACTGCGGTACCAACCCCGCAGTTTGGATGACAACCGCAGGACACTTGACCCCATTCCGCCTGTGGACCATGTACCAGATCCGCGAAGTCAGCAAATGCGCCCATCAAAGAAAGCGGGAACCAATCACGTGTCGGTTCCGTGATTCCGACCTGATTCTTCACGTCGTGTGCGAGATGAGAAAGCGTGTAGCGCTGTTGCAGTCGCCGCTGCTCAGTGATCGCTTCGTCCCGTCCGGTAAAGGAAACAGGCTGGAACGAAAGAAAGGCAATCTTCTTGGGATTATCAAGAGCGAACCGAACGATAGAACCAACCTGATCGTTATTGATCCCGTTGACCAGGGTGGTCACCAACACGATTTCGACCCCCGCCTCGTGCAAGTTGTTAATCGCCCGCATCTTCACATCAAACAGGTTCCCAACCTGTCGGTGACTGTTTGCGTCGTTGCCAATTCCATCAAACTGAAGATACACGTAACGAAGACCGGCCTCGGCAGCCTGACGGCAGAAGTCCTTACTCTTGGCAAACTCGATTCCGTTAGTCGCCGCTTGCACGCTGTTGTAACCTACCTTGCGCGCGTATTTGATCGCTTCGAGAAAGTGCGGAGAGATCGACGGCTCGCCGCCTGAGAACTGCACCGACATCTGGCGGCGCGGCTTAATCGTTATAGCGTTGTCGAGAATCTCCTTGATGTCTTCTATGCTCAACTCATGAACGAAACCAACCTGATTGGCGTCCATGAAGCAAGGATCACACATCATGTTGCAGCGGTTGGTAAGATCCACAGTCAACACGGCGCCGCGTCCATACTTCACTGTACTTGAACCGTGATTGTGCAGCTTTTCGTCGTTGTGCGCGTCGATATCGCGACCGGGAAACATCTTTTCGATGTGCGTGAGAAACTTCGAATCGATGGCCATCATGTCTTCAAAATGCCCATGGGTGGGACAGTCTTTGATCATCCAAATCTGGCCATCGCGCTCAATGATTTGAGCCTTTATCTCGCCAATGTTTTCATTAACCAAAACGCTTACGTCTTTCTTGCCGCTGAGGATCTCTTCTCTCGCCTCAATTACACAATTCGGACAAAGTGAATCAGTAGTTCGCGGCCAGCCAAGAGTCGGCTTGCTTTTCTGCCACGATTTCAGCAGAGGCTTGTCAGACCACTTCGGCGTAAACGACGGATTTGGCTTATATTTGTTTACTGATTGAATGACGCCATGAATCCCTCCGGCTACTAACGTCAGACACCTCTCCACATGTTTGATCGATCGCATCGCGTCTCCCTCTCCCGTATCTCGTATTCAATTAATTGATTGCTGGCTGCAAGCCGGGGAATGCACACTAGGCCTCGCAGAATAAGCAGAAGAACGCAGCAATGACTGTGCCGCTAGCCTTCGCAACTTGTTAACTCTCTATATAGCAGCGTTTATGGGCGGGATTGAGTGCAAAAAAAGAGATCTCGAGGCACTTGGCGCGTATCATTAAGAAGCACGATGGCTTGATTGAGAGCCAAGTGTGGCATTTTGCAACTAGGCTAAAAAGCCGGGCTAACGGGGGAACGGGGGAAAAGTATCTTTATGGGAAAGTGGGGAGTTGTTAACGGCGGCGACTTCCAAAAAAGCGACCTTTAAACGCACGACTGGAAAGCGGCGCTTACGCTAACGCGGTGAGTAGTAACCGACTCGGGCAGCGACCTGATGCAATGGGTTTGTTGTCTCAACACGAACTTGCCGGAACTGACCATCTCGCTTTTTATTTAATGGAGCGTAGTAGAGAGCGTATTGATGACGCAGCTCGTCCGCAACTTCGGCATAAGTCTTATCAAGATCGTTGAAGGAAGTCGGCCTATAAAGTCTGCCACCAGTTGCTTTGGTCAACCGATCTAGATTT
>JBGPNE010000193.1:0-5882 GCA_041487335.1 Pyrinomonadaceae bacterium | reverse complement strand
TGACTGAAAACGAAAGAAGCAGCGGCAACCAGCATCGCCGCTGCTACAAGGATGCGTTTCATGCGAATGCTCCTTTCAAGGATGTGCCGGAAGAGCCGGCATGGAATAAGGAAAGACGTGCTGCTTTTACCGCAAGTTCCAGAGTCAGGTCAATGGTAAGAGCTCAAGGGTGTCGTTATTTTTCCGTGTCTCCGTGGTCGAATTTACGGAAGAAAACATTCAACACTGAGGCACCGAGGACACTGAGACCTATTTTCTTGGCGGCATTGGTATCAACATCGATACTCTCTGACGATACTCGCGGTATCGATCGCCGTAGAAGCGAATCAAATCTCGTTCTTCAAACTGAATGGCGACAATGATGTAGGCAGTGGTCATTACCGCGAAGAACAGATGGCCCACAGTCATATGCGGCGTGCTCCAGAAAGCAACGATAAACCCAAGATAGAGCGGATGACGAACCACCTTGTATAACGCTGGTGTCTTGAAAGGTGTTGGCTCATGGGGAATGCCCTTCAGGTAATAGTAAACCTGCTTGAGCCCAAACAGCGCGAAATGATCGACGAGATAAGTGGACACCAAAACGCAGCCCCAACCGATCCAGAACAGCGCCTGCAATAGTACACGCCCGTTTGGGTTGTGTACGTTCCATACCACCCCCTTCATCGGCTGCCATTGCCAAAAGAGCAATAGCAGCACAAGACTTGCCAGCAACACATAGGTACTGCGCTCGACCGGTTTAGGAACCATCTTTGTCCATGCACGTTTGAACCATTGGCGCGCCATAACGCTGTGCTGAATCGCAAACAGGCTGAGCAGTACTGCGTCGACCAGCAGAGCTTGGACCAGGAGACCTTCCACGCCCGAATCGATCGACTTGGGGACAAATACATTCCCGACGAAGGCTATCGCGTAGAGAAACGTGACGAAGAAGATCAGGTAGCAAATCACCCCGTAAACGAAAGCAAGTGTTCGAGACATAAGGCGGATCTCCTCTCCGATTTTCGAGTTTCAGCAGGTTGGAACCGATGAAGCCGAGATGATATGCAAGAAGGCCGATGATTAACGCGCCCAGCTTAAACGAGACAAGTTTTGCGTGTCAATAGAGGAATTGTGATGTGAGATAGATCACTTACGTCGATAGACCTCATAGTTTTCCAGGCTAGCCATGGCGGCGAAATCTTGTTCTAACAACTCGAGTAGCCGGTTCTTCTCCTCCACCGGCTCTTCGTCGAGCTGAAGGTCTTGTTTGACCACCAGCCACTGGATGTTTCGGGAGCGGCTAAGCTCGAGAATCTGCTCCGGGCTGTAGGGGTTGACGGTATGGTCAAACATCAGCACCGGAAAGCGGGGATGCCTTCCGGTGCTGTAATAGAAGAGGTCCTCACCGGGAATCATCAAGATCCCGTCGTCCTTCGGAATCTCGCGCTCGGAAAAATGCACTAGCTCCTCAAAATCCGGAATCCAGTCGCCGCGCATCGAGAGCCCCGACAGAGACGGCAGGGTCGAGTGGACCAGATCTCCGTCCGAGAGATTAGCGTAGTCAAGTCGCTCATGGCTCCATACGTAAAATCCACCCGAGACCAACATCGAAACTGCCACCAGGGTAGTTAGTGTGATTGTTGTCCAGGGGTAGCGCGCCTTCGATAACGAAGGCAGTCCGGTGACCGCGCTGGCGACCAGTATCATCAGCAACGGCCAGAGGCTGTAGGTGGAGCCCCAGAGCTGCTGCGAGAGAAAGGCTCCATGCACCGTGACGATCAGGATGAAAGGCAAGATTAGCTTGATGCCCGTGCGCCCACGTCCACCGAGTAGCGCCAGCACAAAGGTCACGATTAAGACGAACGGCCAGACGGCGAGCAGCCGCTCGGCGCGTTCTGATGAGTCTTCCTGAATGAACAGGTAGACTAACGCCCAGACAAAAGGCAGTGGCATCAGACAGACCGACAGCAATGCCAGCACGCGGATACCTTTCCGGTTGAGCCACAGCAGCAGGGCGCCGGCCACGAATGCTGCAATCCACCAGCGCAACAGGTGGTCTGTGTATATGCCGAGCATGTCCGCGAGTGGAGGCGTCCGCCGGGAAGCAGCGAATTGGATGGTCCAACGTTGATAATTTGCCAGACCAGCGCTGATGTGAATGAGAAAGAGGCCGCATAACAATCCGGCAGCAGTGCCTCCCAGCAGCGAGACATACCCTCGCAGCGGACGCCCACGCCACCAGCCAATACCTATTAACGTCGCAAACCCGAGCTCTGTGCTGCCGAGGAACGCCAGCCCGACGTTCTGTTTGACAAAGAGCGGAATCACCAGCACCGCGCCCGTGAGGAAGGCGCGCACCGGGGGAAAACCTCTGCGTTCCGACTGTTGCAGAAGCAGGATGCAGATCAAAATGGCAAGGGTACAGTCAGCGTCATAAAAGGGATGCGGCAAAATGCAATAAATCCCGAGCACGGTAAGCGGCGCTGCGAGTAGTAGCGCTGTCACGCCTGCATAACTCACCGTCCCTCGCAGAAGGTTCAGAAGGATGCGCCAGGTTAAGACTGTGCCGATTCCGCCGACAAAGGCGCAGTAAAGCACGTGATGAAAGAACACGCGCCCCGTGAGTTTGATTAGCGCCGCCTGCGTCAGAAAGGTCAGCGGCGCATAGGGAAGGGGAAAATCGCGGTAGGGAACATCTCCCAGGGAAATCCGATAAGAATTCTCCAGGATGTAACTGAGATCCCATAGCACCCCGAGCCTGGAATTCTGCCAGAGCACCACAGCCGCAGTCGCGGAAAACAACAGCAGGGCAGCCAGCCAATCTCGCGGCCGCCAGGTCGCCGCACTCACAGAACCCTCGGGCGTTTCCCTCACGTTCATTTGCACGATTTCAGATTGTCGTCGCCATCGATGGGATGAAGAATGAGATTATCACCCGTGATAGCTATCTGGAACTTGAAACATAAAATCTGAAACCTTAGACTCTCGCTTATGCCGACGCTTGACGACGCCCTCATCTCGCTGCGAGAGCATTTCGGATTCGATGGTTTCCGCGCAGGTCAACGCGAAGTGATCAGCGCGATCCTGGAAAGAAGAGACGCCGTTGTGGTAATGCCTACAGGCAGCGGCAAGTCTCTCTGCTACCAACTGCCCGCGATGATGCTGGATGGCGTGACGCTGGTTGTCTCTCCGCTCATTGCTCTGATGAAGGACCAGGTCGACGCGCTGCAGGCACGCGGCCTGCCGGCGACCTTCATCAACAGTTCGATCGATCCGAGCGAACAAGGCACACGTATTGATGCCCTGCGCCGCGCCCAGTTCAAACTGGTCTACGTCGCACCCGAACGTTTTCGCAGCAGCAGGTTCGTCGAAGCGCTGCAGTCCGTAGGCATCTCACTCTTCGCAGTCGATGAAGCTCATTGCATCTCAACCTGGGGGCACGACTTTCGCCCGGACTATCTGCGCTTGCGGAGCGTGATCAAATCGCTTGGTGGCGTGCAGACTCTGGCCCTCACGGCGACAGCCACGCCTTACGTTCGCTCTGACATAATCGAACAATTAGGCCTCAGAAACCCGCAAGCATTCGTCAGCGGATTCGACCGGCCAAATCTGTCGATCGATGTTGTTCACACGGAGAAGGAGCGCCAAAAGATCGCTCAGATCAAGCGGCTCGCGTTGGCAGATGAGGGTTCGGGAATCGTCTACACATCCACGCGCAAGGCGGTCGAGCAAGTCGCGACAGAGTTGCAGGACCAGGGGCTGCGCGTGGCTGCCTATCATGCCGGCATGAGCGATGCCGTACGCATCAAAGCTCAGGACGATTTCATGGCTGGTCGAGCGCAAATGATCGTGGCCACCAATGCGTTCGGCATGGGCATAGACAAGCCGGACATACGGTTTGTCGCGCACTATCAAATGCCCGGATCGATTGAGGCCTATTATCAGGAGATCGGGCGCGCGGGTCGCGATGGATTACCGTCGTCCTGCGTGCTGTTGTTCAACTATGCGGACAAAAACACGCACGACTTCTTCATTGAAGGTTCTTATCCGACCCTCGAAGTCATTCAAGACGTCTACGACGCCCTCGTGGCAACCGGCCTGAAACGCATAGAGCTTTCCACGAGTGAGATCGCAAAACGTGCTGTAGTGAGCAACGAGATGGCGGTCCAGTCGTCACTGTACATACTCGAACGCGCCGGCCACCTGGAACGTGGAACGGCATCGAACAATCGCGCAGCAGTGCGCCTGCTCTCCGGGAATGCAGGCGGCTCGCCTGCATCTTCCCGTCACAGAGACCCGCTATCAAATAGACTCCTCTCAGCTCTGACGAAAACGTACCGTGTGACGGAGCGCAGAGATGCAGAACTCGACATCAAAGACCTCTCCCATTCGTTAGGAATGGATGAATCGAATGTGCGCCGCACTCTCTCTTCTCTGGATAAGGCGGGAGTGTTACAGTTTCGCCCGGCGCGTCGCACTCGCGGAATCGTGATGCTCGACAGCGCGCCCGCAACGAAGCTTCGGGTGAACCCAAACGACATCGCACGCCGAGCTGCATTGGAGCGGCGCAAGCTGCGGGAAATACTCAATTTTTGCTACACGGACTATTGTTATCGCGCCCACATACTCGATTATTTCGGCGATCGCCATCATGCGCGGCAATGCGGCACTTGCGGAAACTGCGCGCCGCACACGTCGGCAAGAAACGCTCTCGCCAAGGGTGATCTCCTGAGCGCTGGAGCTGCTTCCGGGAGAACACGTAAAGATGAGAGCGGCTTGCGCGATCCTATCTCTTCTCGCGCTCTGACTGAAGATGAAACAATGCGTGTGCGAAAGATTCTTGCCTGCGCCACGCGCATGAGGGGCCGCTTCGGAAAGCATTTGCTAGCGGCTACGTTACGCGGCTCGGCGCAAAAGAACCTTATGCAGGCGCATCTGAATGAGCTCTCCACCTATGGTCTATTGAGAGACATGCGACAAGATGACATCCTGCTTTACATCGACGCGCTGCTGGCTGCGCGTTGTTTGCAAGTCAGCCCCGGCGAGTACCCCACAATTTCAATCACCGAATTGGGCAGCCGCGTCATGCGCGAGCGCGAGCGAGTAGAACTGGCGCTTCCCATGACCCCCGGGCCATCGAGCTCCGACTCGCCGGTCTCGGCTTCCGGCGCCACCGGAAAACCGGGTGCGCCCTCGAAGACCATCGAAGAGACGTACGTGCTCTATCGCGAGGGGTTGTCGCTTGAAGAAATCGCCAGGCAACGCAAGTACACAAGGGCCACAATAGAGAGCCATCTCGTCGACTGTGTTCGAGCAGGCTTCTCAGTCGAGGTTTCGAGGTTTGTTCCTGATACGGATCGCGCCCTGATTGAAAGAGCCATCACCGAGCACGGCACGAAGAAACTCAAACCGATTCACGATTCTTTGCCCGACAGCATAACCTACAACATGATTCGCTTCGTGATCGCCGATCGGCGGCGCCTGCGCAAGGCCGCACACTGACTGCCGGCAGAGACCTGCTGAAGTAGCTAGTGTCCAAGCCTGTGCAACTGCTGCCGATACGAGAACAATCGTAGGCTATATGCTGCAATGCTGATCGAAACCGCTGTATAAAGGGAACCCTGGTCGTCCAGAGTCGTGTAAGCCTCCTGGAGTGCAACGCCACTCAATACAGAACCGGGAGCGGTAGCGACCGGATGCTAGCACTCAAGTCAGCTTTAGCGCGCGTTCTTTAAAACAGGAGGCCTATGGTCCGTTTGCCAGGTTGAGTCTAGGACTGTGTGGAAACGCTGAATAGAGGATGTCCGTGAACTCCCGGAGGGCAACGACACTCAAATACAGAATGGGGAGCGGTAGCGACCGGGCCGACGCAGCGCCACTCAATCACAGAACTGCGATAG
>JBGPNE010000192.1:0-5899 GCA_041487335.1 Pyrinomonadaceae bacterium | reverse complement strand
CATTTCCCCATCCGCCAACAAAGGTCATTTGGGTGCGCTACGCAAAGCTGGAGTTCTACAAAGGAACCACAGAGCCGGTAGCAATCACGCCCAGCGAAGTCAATGTGGAAGTTGTGAGAAAAGATCCGGCGATTAATGAAATCGTTGGTCCTAACCCGAAGATTTTCAAACTAGCTGACGGTTTCAAGTTCACTGAAGGTCCTATTTGGGTAAGCATAGACGGTGGTTACCTGCTCTTCAGCGATCCCAACAGCAACATCATCTACAAGTACAAACCCAAGGGAAACTTGGCGGGAGATCTCTCGATCTTTCGCACACCGAGCGGATATTCTGGCGCGGACATCGCCGAATATGGCCAGCCAGGTGCGAACGGTCTGACGCTCGATAGCCAGGGACGTTTGACTGTAAACCAGCACGGCAATCATAGGATCATTCGGCTCGAAAAGGATGGGAGCGAAACCGTTCTGGCCGACCGCTATCAGGGCAAGCGTCTGAATAGTCCCAACGATCTCGTGTATCGTGCGGATGACACGCTCTTCTTTACCGATCCACCCTTTGGTTTGCCGAAATTCTTCGATGATCCGCGCAAGGAGTTGTCGTTTAGCGGTGTCTATTCAATCTACAAAGGCAAGCTGCAGTTGCTTACCAGGGAATTCACTGGTCCAAACGGTATAGCCCTCTCCCCGGACGAGAAATACTTGTACATCGGCAATTGGGACGAGAAGAAGAAAGTCGTGATGCGCTATGAGGCGAACGCAGATGGCACTCTGAGGAATGGCCAACTGTTCTTTGATATGACGAGCGCGCCCGGCGAGGACGCAATCGATGGAATCAAGGTCGATCAAAAGGGCAACTTGTATGTGTCAGGACCTGGTGGTCTCTGGATCATCTCGCCCGAAGGAAAGCACCTCGGTACCATCGTTGCGCCAAAGCACGCGCACAATTTCGCCTGGGGCGACGAAGACGGGAAGACGCTCTATCTCTGCGCGCGTAGCGGTTTGTACCGGATGCGGTTGAACATCCCGGGCATTCGGCCGACAGCGACGGTGAAGAAGTAGATTCCTGAGGTTTAAGGGGGAGTCAGCTTAGGCGCGGCTCCGGTATCGCGACTAATCGAGATTCCTTATCGGCAAACAAGGCGCGATAATAAGTGTTCTTTGGATATGAGGATTTTAAGCGTGTTAGATCTCAGATCGCTTAGGAACACACTTTCATGGATGTCTCGGGTACAGTTACACTAGGTACATTGATTGAGCAGCCAACCAGGGTCTCGCAAACAGTTGCTTATTGTGCGGCATTCGTAGCGCTTGGTCTCACCGTCGGTTCGTTTGGCCCAACTCTTCCGAGTCTGGCTGAGCAAACGCATGTTGGCTTGGGCACTATCAGTTACCTCTTCACTGCTCGCTCACTGGGTTACGTGCTCGGTTCGGTTCGCGGCGGAAAACTGTTTGATCGAAGACCAGGCAATCCGCTAATGGCCGCGATGCTTCTCGCAATGGCCATCATGATGGCTCTGGTCCCGCTGGCGCCTCATCTCTGGCTGCTGCTTGTCGTGATGCTGATGCTCGGCGCCTCGGAGGCTGGGCTTGATGTGGGCGCGAATACGCTCCTCGTATGGGTCCACGGAAACCGCGTCGCGCCATTCATGAACGCAATGCATTCATTCTTTGGCATAGGCGCGCTCGTGGCTCCAATTGTTGTGGCCCAAACCGCCTTGTTCAACTACCCGACGACTCACAGTTATTTCGTCCTGGCCTTGCTGCTGTTGCCGGTGGCCGCGTACACAGTCCGGCTACCCAGCCCTGTTCCCGCTGCCGCAGCGAAACACGAAGAGTCGCCAATTGCGAATACTCGTCTGGTAGTTCTAATCGCACTTTTTCTTTTTCTCTACGTTGGCGCGGAGGTTGGCTTCGCCGGTTGGATATTCACTTACACCATTGAACTCAAGCTGAGCGAAGCGACGACGGCAGCGTATCTGACCTCGTTGTTCTGGGGCTCACTTACTCTTGGTCGAATGCTGACAATACCGGTGGCTGTTCGTTTCAGACCTCGTTCCATCCTGATGGGCAGCCTTGCCGGATGTCTCCTCAGTCTCGGGCTGATGCTCTTGAAGTCAGGGTCATTCGCCGCAATATTGATTGGCACGACTGGCCTTGGTCTTTCGATGGCCGCAATTTTCCCAACCACGCTGTCGCTCGCCGGACGGCGTATGAGAATGACGGGCCAGGTGACTGGTTGGTTGGTCCTTGGTTCAAGCTCAGGGGCGATGCTGGTTCCCTTGATTATCGGACAGTTTTTTCAGTCGATTGGCCCGTACGTTCTGATGTTTGTGACCACTATGATCTTACTAGCCGCAGTTGCCGTGCTGGCTGTTGTGATTCGCAATTCTGAGCCAATTGTGAACAGAGCTTTGGCGCCCACATGAAACTTCCGGACGTGGAAGGAGGCATATGGCTGCAGGCACTCGTACCCACCTTGGTCTTGGTATCGCTGTCGGCATCGCATTCGGCACGGCTCTTGGAGTCGCGTTCCGAAACATTCCGGTATGGACAGGTCTCGGCGTGGCGATTGGTGTGGCTCTTGGCTTTCTCATGTCCAGGGTAAGGAGATTTTCGTGAGCGATTGATTGACTCGAACAGATTAGTGACGAGCAAAGGCGCGACGGGTTGACTCTCTCAGTTGAAGGAACGAACAGGAAGGTTATGAACGAACAAAAAAGCAAACGCATTGTGATCCTGGGTGGAGGCTTCGGCGGCGTCTATACGGCGCTCTATCTGGAAAAAGCGCTGGGGCGCGGCGACGATTTCGAGATCACGCTAATCAACAAGGAAAACTATTTCGTCTTTCAGCCGATGTTGGCCGAAGTCGTGTCCGGCAGCATCGGTATGCTCGATACTGTTAGCCCGATTCGGCGCCTGCTGCCACGCACCGACTTGCACGTGCGCGAGGTGGAATCGATTAACCTTAAGGACCAGACAATTACTACCACTCCCGGACTGCGCCCTCAGCCGAACGTCATTCATTACGATCATTTGGTGCTGGCGCTCGGCAATGTCACGGATTTTCGCGGCCTGCGCGGTCTGCCCGAACACGCGATTCCTTTCAAGAATCTTGGCGATGCGCTGTTCATTCGTAACCATGTGATTCATGCGCTCGAAGAGGCCGCGATCGAACACGACGATGCCGCCTTGCGCAAGCAGCTTCTGACTTTCGTAGTCGCTGGCGGCGGCTTTTCGGGCGTGGAAGTCGCAGCGGAATTGAACGACTTTGTGCGCGCTGTAATCCGCAACTATCGCCACGTCGATCCGGCCGAAGTGCGCGTGGTCCTGCTCCATTCACAGGACCGCATCCTGCCGGAGCTGGACGAGAAGCTGGCCCTTTACGCGCAAAAGATCCTGGCCAAGCGCGGCGTGGAGATTCTCCTCAACACGCGTCTCGCTGCGGCCTCCGGTGGCGAGGCGGTGCTGGGCGACGGCATGCGCATTCCGACTAAGACTTTGATCTCGACTGTGCCCTCGTCACCAAACCCTCTGATTGACGCGCTCGATCTGCCCAAGGAAAGGGGACGACTCAAAGTCGATGCCGGACTGCAGGTCGAAGGAACGGAGAACGTTTGGGCCATGGGCGATTGCGCGCTGGTGCCCCTCGCGAGCGGCGGCTTCTGCCCGCCCACCGCGCAGTTTGCCATCAGGCAGGCAAAGACCGCCGCTCATAACATTCTGGTAGCGATGCGCGGCGGCCAGCGAAAAGCTTTTCAGTTCAAGGAACTCGGCAAGCTCGGCGCGCTGGGCCATCATTCCGCCGTCGCGCAGATGTTTGGCATCAATGTCTCGGGGTTTTTGGCCTGGTTCATGTGGCGCTCGATCTATCTGATGAAGCTGCCTGGTTGGGGACGGCGGCTGAAAGTGGCTTCATCCTGGACCTTTGATCTGTTCCTGCCTCCCGATCTGGTCCAACTGAAACTCGACAACTCAAGGGGGATCTCACACGAGCACTTTGAGCCCGGCGAGGATGTCTTTCACCAGGGCGATCTGGGCGATCGCATCTACATCATCGCGGCCGGCAAAGCAGCAGTAGTGCGCGAAGCTGACGGGAGCGAGGTTATGCTGGCGCAACTTGGATCGGGCGAGTATTTTGGGGAGATGGCGCTGCTCAATCAGACCACGCGCAATGCCACCGTACGTTGCGTTGAAGCGATGGATGTCTTGAGCATACACAAACGCGAGTTCGGTCTGTTGGCCGCGAACCTCCCCGCGATGCGTGAAAGCTTTGAGCAGGTGATGAAGCAAAGAGCCTCAGCAACCCAGGTGAGGATTGCCTCGAGATGACTAGCGAAGGAATATTTTAACTAACGGGAGGTCTCTACTTCCTTACCAACGCTTGAACTTATTGCATGCAAACGGGGAGGGAGGCTGTAAATGGCGACGCATTGGACACACATAACAATCACCGTCACGAATCTCGAGCGCTCAATCGAATTCTATAAATCATTTTGCGGTCTCAGTGTTCTGCGAGACCGCCGGCTTGAAGGTGGCGGAACCGTATGGCTTGGTCCAGAGCCGCCGCCTGGGGAAGACCCCGCATTTCTTCTCGTTGTTGGTCAGGGCGAGGTAACTTGCCCCATGGACCATCTTGGCTTTCAGTGCGACTCAAGAGATGAAGTAGACCAAATAGCTGAACGGGCCACGCGCTTGGGAATCCTGGCTATCCCGCCAACCGACAAGGGGGGAAGCGTAGGATACTTTGCGATGCTGCGAGATCCGGATGGACACCTCGTCGAATTTACCCATGGCCAGCCAATCAAAGGACTACCATAGCGCGTAGAAGCACATCGTGCGCGCGAGGATTCACCCTCGGGATGCGTGTGCCATCAATCAAAATTCTCGCCGCGAGCTTCCCTCATTTCTTTGGAGCGCACTGCCACTCGAGAGATAACTCTCAAATTTGAGAGCCTCTCGAGTTAGAGGAACCGGAGATCAACTCAGAGAGTCTCTAAGTCAGGAAGGGCGGCTTGCCCCCGCCAATGTTGGCCGACTCCAGCAACTTGAGTTGTGACACACCCTCTCTGCCTTTCCGACAGCGGCAATCTAGCTTTTTTCAGCGCGGCTCCGACGCCGGATGTGCGGAAGTGCCTGTGGCCTTCCGAGAAGAGTTTGGGCGCGAAAGAAACTTGGAACAAAGCCCAGCTTTTCCTCAAAGAAGGGAAAGGGCCAGAAGCGCCCGGGTGCCAATTCCACCGCGCGCAGGTATGGACCGAAGTGCTCGCCAGACCCCTTTCTTCCGTCGAGACTCGGGCTAGAGGGGTAGGCGCGTGCCGTCAGCAGTATCACCTTCGGCTCGAAGTCCGGAGTTATCCCCAAGCCTGTGGAAAGAGTACAGGCAAATATCTCATAAGAAATGATCAGCTCCGCCTCAAGGATCTGTTCGTCCGCAAGGCCCTTGTCTCGCAGTGATTCAATGTCTCTCAGGCAAATTGAGAGAGGGTACTGGGTTAGCTTTAGGCTGAAATCAAGAAGCGCCACATCGGCTTCCGACAGTCCGGCTGAATGGTGGTCAATGACGATTTCTCCGAGTTGTTGCTCGGTGATGCCCAGGGAGCGCAGCGTCTCCCAATGCAGAGTGACGCAATAGGTGCTCTGTCTTGCTGCCCCCACCAGAAAGAGGATGCATTGTTTCCGCGTTGCCGAAAGGGCGCTCTCCTGTGTACCATGAAAGTGTCCGATAAACTTTAGTTTGTCGAGGCGCAACGACAAGCTAAAAAAGCTTATCGGACATCAAACTGACCACACTACCCATTCTTGAGTGTTGCGCTTTAGCGGGTGACTGATAGGTTAAAGGATGAATGACACACTAACTAGAGAAAAAAAACTGTCTCCCTCGCACGGCGAGACGCCCGATG
>JBGPNE010000191.1:0-5905 GCA_041487335.1 Pyrinomonadaceae bacterium | reverse complement strand
CGCCCGCGCTCCTTGATAAGGCGTCGTTGTTCGAAGGAGACAAAAAATGCCAGTTAAGAAATATCTCAAAGAATCGATCAAGTTGGGTGACAAGGAGTTAACTGTGGAAACCGGCCGCATCGCCAAACAGGCTGACGGCTCAGTGGTAATCCGTTATGGCGACACGATGTTACTAGTGGCTGCTGTCAGCGCGCCAACCGCCAGGGAAGGCATTGATTTCTTCCCACTCACGGTTGAATACCGAGAATCAAACTACGCAGCCGGGCGCATTCCTGGTAACTACTTTCGGCGCGAAGGACGACCCAACGAAAAGGAAGTCCTGACCTGCCGATTGATTGACCGTCCCTGCAGGCCTCTGTTTGCAGACGGCTTCCGCAACGAAACACAGGTTATTGCCAGCGTGATCTCCGCTGATCCCGACAACAATCCGGACGTCATCGCAATCACGGGCGCTTCCTGTGCGCTCTTCCTTTCAGACATTCCGTTTCTCAACCCGATCGCCGGTGTGCGCATCGGCCTGATCGAAGGCCGATACATCGTCAACCCGACCTATGATGAGGTGCGGGAGTCTCGCTTGAACCTCATAGTGGCAGGCACTGAAGAGGCGATTGTGATGGTTGAGGCAGGAGCATTGGAAGTATCAGAGGAGATCATGGTTGAGGCCCTGATGCTGGCACACAAAGAGATTAATCGCCTCTGCCGTTGGCAAAAAGAGCTATACAAAGCGCTCGGGGTACAGAAGCGCGAAGTGGTTCCTGTTACGCTCAACGAGGAGATGCTCGGCGAAATTCAGAGAAACTATGCCGACCGTTTGCGTGCCGCTCTCGACACCACCAACCAGGAAAAACGGGATAGCTATGCCGCCGTGGATGCACTGAAGAAGGAGGTCGTCGAATCCTATCCGGAGGACCAGCTTGAGCGGCGGCAAATGGCGAAACTGATTTTCGATCATCTGAAAGAAAGCCTATTCCGTGACGATATTCTTAACAATCGTCGACGGCCAGACGGGCGGCGGTTCTCTGAGATTCGGCCGATAACTTGCGAAGTAGGTTGGCTGCCGCGAGCGCACGGTTCCGCGCTATTCACACGCGGCGAAACGCAGGCATTGGTGGCCACCACTCTCGGCACAAAAGAGGATGAACAGTTTGTCGATGACTTGGAGAAAGGTGAGGTCAAGCGTCGGTTCATGCTCAACTACAACTTTCCCCATTATTCAGTGGGCGAGGTCGGAAGATTTGGCAGCCCTGGCCGGCGCGAAATAGGGCATGGTGTGCTGGCCCGTAGGGCGATCGAGGCCGTACTCCCCGAGCAGTCGGACTTTCCCTACACGATTCGTATCGTTTCGGACATCACTGAGTCGAACGGCTCGTCATCGATGGCGAGTGTTTGTGGAGGGATACTCTCACTAATGGATGCGGGAGTACCGCTAAAGGCGCCGGTCGCCGGTGTCGCGATGGGACTCGTCATGGAGGGAAATAAGTACGCTATTCTGACAGATATTGCTGGCGCAGAGGACCACTATGGCGATATGGACTTTAAAGTCACTGGAACCCGAAGCGGCATCACGGCCCTGCAGATGGACATCAAGATTGGCGGCATCAATGCACAAATCATGGCCGAGGCCCTTGAGCAGGCGAGGAAAGGCCGCTTATACATCTTGAGCGCGATGGAGACGACCCTCGCGGAGCCGCGCCCCGAAATTTCACTTCATGCTCCGAGAATCATTCAGATCAAGATCAATCCAGACAAGATTCGCGACGTGATTGGACCGGGCGGTAAAGTGATTCGATCGCTCGTTGAAGAGACAGGCGCGAAGATTGATGTTTCTGACGACGGAACGATCTCAATAGCCACTGCCAGCGGCGCTGCCGCGGAAGCTGCCGTGAATCGAATCCGCGGATTAACGGCGGAGGCTGAGGTGGGCCAGACTTATCTTGGCACCGTGTCAAGAATCGTAGATTTTGGCGCCTTTGTTGAGATCTTTCCCGGGACAGATGGACTGCTGCACATTTCCGAAATTGCCGACCGCAGAGTGAAGGACGTGCGTGACGAGTTGAAAGAGGGACAGCAAATTATGGTGAAATGCATTGGCAAAGAAGGGAATAAGATAAAACTCTCGCGTAAAGCCGTGTTGCGCGATGAAAGCCGGCAGGCCGAGGCGGCCAGCTCCGGTGATTCCGACTAAAAGACCAACAGCCGGGTTTCTCGCTGGAAGAGGTTTGTGGAGACGCAAACCTCTTTTCTTGTGCACCAGGCAAGGCGCCGTGTCCTCACGTTCACTAATCCTTTAATCCTTCCAAATCACTGAGTAAACGCCCAGGTTTCCCTCAATGAACTTCGCGCAATACGCGAATCTGGCGAAATTAGCGCAAGACAGGGCTTCCTGCTCAGCGGTAGCATCCCACTAGGAATGTATCGTAGCGGCTTACCAGATTCGGCGCTGTGATTTTCACGGGGATCCAAGGGGAGATACCCGCCTTCTGCCCAATGGGTTGAGGCCGGAAACAGCTGTCGAAACTGGAATTCTCCTCTCATTGAGCCTCTTTTTCTTTCGCGACCAAGGAAACCGTCAGCGGTTTTTGAGTTGAAAAGAACGACAAATACTTCCCACGCTGCGGTTCGCGAGAGTTAAAACCATGCAAATCATTTTCCCCGTTTCAATATTGAGCGGGAAAGCCATGAGGAGGAACTTCCAACCGATGAGGAATCGAGCTTTCCGCTCTATTGCTGCGATAATCAGCGTCATGCTTTTGGCGGGAACGCCATCGTCCGCTGGGCCGGTGGCAATCCATGAGGTTATACAGGTTCTTGGCGGCTATCAAAATCCTCCGGAGCTTCGGCTTCGCAGTGTTTCGCAAGCTGGCGCACCAGCCTCAGGCGTTAACGGATCGACGCAAGTGACCTCTGGTGTGAAACAGTCCCTCGCAGGTGGTTCTGCTGATGTACCGGATACATCCACTACCGGTCTTGCTACAAACAATTCTACCGATTCGCTTCTCTCAGGCGTAGCAGTTAGCTCCGATGGGCCCCAGGCCGGTGTCGACGTTATCGCTCAGGGCGACCTGGAAGGTACCATCTGCGACTGTGGCGAAATTACGGTGCCCGGCGGCATACCCAAATGGCCTCTGCTCTTCCTGGCAGCCATACCGTTCTTCTTCATACATGGTTGCGACGACTGCGATACACCCACTGGGACGCCAACGCCAACTCCTCCTGACACGCCGCATATGCCAGAACCAGCATCCCTTCTCTTGTTTGGCTCAGGCCTGGCAGCTTTCGGAACTGGCTTGCGTCGACGTTATGCTAGAGCCAAACTGGCGGCGCAGATCACTAAGGAGGGCTAACTAAACATGTTGAGAACAAAAATGGCCCCGACCAGACACCTGATCTATAGCAAGTTTGCCTTCGCCGCATTGATCGCGCTTGCTTTTTGTGTGGCCCATCCGGCTTCAACCGCATACGCAAGCAAGAGGAAGCCGGCGAAATACGGAACCATCAAGATTCGGACCACGCCCGGTGGTTTTCCCATTGAAGTTGATGGCAAATCTTATGGCGAAACTACCACAGATGATCGCTCTTTCGATCTGGATCCGGGTCTGCATACGATCGTGATCAGTCTGCCGGACGGACAACACTGGAAGCGAGAAATCAATCTTGAGGCTGGGCGCATCAAGTGCGTTGCGCTCAACTACCGGCCCGCGTTACCACCGCAGTCTCCGTGCCCGTTTCCCGTGAATGTTTCCGCGCCTTCACAAGTCAACGAAGGAGAGATAGTAACGTACACCGCAGATATCGCTTACGGTGGAGCTGCAGCATTGAACTACACATGGACAGTGAGTCCTGCAAACGCGAAAATTCTCAGTGGCGCGGGAACTCCTACCATTGCAATTGACTCGACTGGCCTAGCCGGACAACGCATAACAGCCATCCTGGTTGTGGATGACGGTTCAGGCAATCCAACATGCAGGCAGACGGCTGAGTCTTCAACCTTCGTGCCTCCTCCGCCACCACGTGAGAATCCGGCGCGAGAGTTTGATGTTTGCAACAGTTGCTCGTATGACGATCAAAAGGCTCGTCTGGACAACCTGGCAGTTGAGCTTCAGAACGATCCTTCGACAACGGCTTATGTCATCGCCTATGGCGCACGAACCAGCCGCATGGGTCAAGCTGATCGCCTTGGTGTCCGTGCGAGAGACTATTTGGTGACCCGGCGAGGCATTGACCCGTCGCGAATCATGGTTCTCAATGGCGGCTTCCGCGAGAAAGACTCCGTCGCACTGTGGATCGTGCCGAGTGGGGCGAAACCTCCTCAACCGACACCGACGGTTCAGGCTGGTGATGTACGGCGAGTTCCAGAGGCGCCCAAGCGTCGAAGACGCAGGTGAGGGTAGCCTGATTCAGCAAGTACGGTCTAACCGATAGGAGACAAGAGCACTTGAGCTTTTGTCTCCTTTCTTTAGTAAATAGTGAATGGTAAGTGGCAAATAGTTAGGGCGGTTTCCGCTTAATCATTTACCATTTGCCATTTACCATTTACCATTCACTAACTTATGGCGGCAGTAAACATTGAAACAATCGTCTCTCTCGCCAAGCGGCGAGGCTTCGTCTTTCCTTCTTCTGAGATTTATGGCGGATTGGGCAGCGCCTGGGATTACGGGCCACTGGGTGTCGAACTCTGCAATAGCGTGAAACAGGCCTGGTGGCGCTGGATGGTCTACGAGCGCGATGATATCGAGGGCATCGATTCATCTATCATCTTGAATCGACTGGTTTGGAAGTATTCTGGCCACGAAGACACGTTTAGCGATCCACTGGTTGATTGCCGCGATTGTAAGACTCGCTTGCGCGCTGACAAGCTGGAAGTTCCAGGCGAACCGGGAACAGCTGTAGGCGGGAACATAGCAGAAATGATTCGCCAGAAGCGTATCAAGTGCCCGAACTGCGGCTCGACCGATCTCACCGAGCCCCGGCCTTTCAACCTCATGTTTGAAACGCATGTTGGCGCGACCGCGGAGGACGATCCCTCTGCGCTCGTCTATCTGCGACCAGAAACGGCGCAGGGCATTTTCATAAACTTTCTGAACGTGCTGACGACGAGCCGCCGCAAGCTACCGTTCGGCGTTGCGCAGATTGGCAAATCGTTTCGCAACGAGGTGACGCCTGGTAATTTCATCTTTCGCACGCGCGAATTCGAGCAGATGGAGATGGAGTATTTCGTACGACCTGGGAAGGACGAGCAGGCCCATCAGGAGTGGATTGACAACTGTTTCAACTGGTTTACGACTTTAGGCATCGCTGCCGATAACCTCCGTCTTTATGAACAACCGAAGGAAGAGCTCGCGCATTATGCGAAGCGCACTGTGGACATACAATATCGCTTCTTCCCGGAACGGGAGGAAGTGGAGCGGCAGTGGGATGAGCTGATGGGCATTGCCAATCGCACCGATTTCGATCTGCGTACGCACTCCAAGAAACCTGAGGATGCAGAAGGGAACCGGCTGAATCAAGATTCGACCGAAGACCTTTCCTATTTCGACGAAGCTACGAAGGAGCGCTTCTACCCTTTTGTGATCGAGCCGGCCGCCGGTGTTAACCGCACGGTTCTTGCCGTGTTGATGGATGCGTATTCGGAAAAGACGAACGACAAAGGCGAGACGCGCGTAATCCTGAAGCTTCATCCAGGCCTGGCGCCTATTAACGCGGCAATCTTGCCGCTCGCCAAGAACAAGCCGGAGATTGTAGGCATGGCCAAAGCGATCAAGCGTTCGCTGCAACCGGTGTTGCGCTCCGTCTACGATGACACGGGAGGGATCGGCAAGCTCTACGCACGACAGGACGAAATCGGCACCCCGTTATGCGTAACCGTTGACCATCAGTCGTTGGAAGACGAAGCGGTGACCGTGCG
>JBGPNE010000190.1:0-5905 GCA_041487335.1 Pyrinomonadaceae bacterium | reverse complement strand
GAGAGATTCCCACGAGGCCCATACAAACCACGCCGGTATTCGTCGTTCGGAAGTTTTTTCCGCCTAGATGCCCAAAGTGTGAGCACGCATTTGGCTCTTCCGAAGACTTCGCCGAGTACGCCGGCACGCGCGGCTCGTCCTTCGTAGACGCAAAGGTTCGGCAGGCCGAGCTGACTCCGGAGTTGTTCGGGCCTGTTCAGGAAACCTCACCTGGTGTATTCGTCGCTGCTGACAAGTTCAGTTCCGATTTCATCATTTGCATGCACTGCAAGAACGTAACCTTTCGAATCGAGTATGCCTCCAGACGAGTGATGAGCCGCGAAGAGGCTGTACGCTTAGTTACGACCGGCGGCTTCACGTTTTGGCAAGAGGCCGTCGCCGTCGGCGAGGTGGTTCGTCCGTACTCTACCCTGTCGCTCCTCGGTGCCGCGGATCTGCAACGTTTGACATCGGTCACAATCCAGGCCAAAGAGCGTGCCTCAGGAGATCCCGACGCATTCGCGAACCTGCTCGATCCATCACTTGCCGAGCTCGTCAACAAGGTTAGAGAAGATCGGATGACGGAAGCCGCTAGGGACGGACTCGGCGCACTTTTTGGACAGTTGTGGACCCGCCTCATCCCCGAATGTCGCGATTTTCTTGTGACCGCCGAAGTACTCAAGGACTCTTTCATCAGCCTGACCGACACTGACCCATCCATCGACTTTTCGCCACCCGTCGCAATGTATTCAAAGGCTCTGGAGAAAGATCTATTGGAGAGGCTGTTTCGCCCGTTCCAGTCGTTCGCCCATGGGCATCGATTCCCTGTTGCCACAAGGCAGGATCTCGCAAGAAGCGTCGCGGCACTGCAATCGTTCGTGGCGGGAGGGCGCGAGTTAACTTTGGGAGACATGGCCTTCTGCTTGCTCAACCTGGGCTGCAAGACCCGGAGTGCCGACCAGAACGGGTTTGCAGAGTTCTTGCGAACGAGGCTCCACGACTTGGAGGCTTTCTGTGATATTCATAAGTTCCCTGGGCGGCTCATCGAGTATGTGCAGGAGTACCGCAACAAATCCGCTCATGTGGCGAAGCTGTCCAAGGATGCGTGCATGGCGGCACGAGCGTTTCTCTTGGAAGAACCGATTCAACTGCTGATCCTTCTGGAAAAAGAGTTGGTTGCCTTGGAATCCGAACGGGCGACCTAACAAACGAATGGAGCTGGTGTGCCTTGGCGATCACGAGGGAGTGCGGATCATTCGTAGGCGATAAGCGGACCGCTCGCGACGCCTGGAAGTGAAACGATAGAGATGATTGAAGCGAACACAGTGAGATTGAAGCAGTTAGGTTCAGTGAAATGGTCGCTCACTTGGGTTTCGCACATCCGCTTATCGGGGCACGGGATCAAAGCTCCCGCGCCCTGTTAGACCGGAAGGGAGACATGATAAGGGACGAGTTCGTTCAGGCTAAGGCTTTCATCTTCTCGGACATAGAGCGGGAGTTACAGCTTGCCAAGGTTGACGGGGCGAGGTTACGGGCTCTCGGGGTCACGCCCGGTGGTGGAAATTTCCTCGCGGCGCTTGGACTCCTTTGTTATACGGAATTCGGCGGCAAGCTTCGGTTTGGTATAAAGCGCCCAGATGGGAGCGACGTGGCTTCTAAAAATTTCAACCAGTTCTTTGATCTTCTCGGTCCGCACTACCAGGCCTTCCGCCTTGCGCACGATGTTTACGACATCTTCAGATGCGGCCTAGCCCACGAGTATTACGTCAAGAAAAGCTGCACAATCGACATGCAGGAGGCGACACCAGGACCAGGCATTCAAGTGGAATTGAGCGGTCATTATCGTTTCGTGGTGGAGAGCTATTGTAGAGACCTGAGAAAGGCCTTCGATACACTGCAAATTCATCTATACGGAAACTGATGGTCGGTTGCTACCCATGTCTCCAGAACTTGCGCTCAAACTCGTCTCCATATTCGAAGGCTATTTCACCATCGACGAGTTTCGAGAGTTGGTGACTCTATTCGATGTGAAACTCGAAACCCTGGACGACTTTGAGCCGAAGTGGTTGTCAATCGCGCGAGAACTGATAACCAAGCTTGAACACGGAAACTCACTGCGGCTGCTCGACAGCCTCCTGGACTTCGCCGACAGCCGGAACATCGATGGTATTGCGCACACCTCTTGGGAGCGACAAGATTTTCATCGCAACATGGCCCCCGTCATTCGGGAGGCACAGACGCTTCTTGAAGCATCCGCCGCGCCTAGTGAAATCACGGTGGCCGCAGGCAACGTATTTTCGGCGAAATCGAAGGTCAGAGAGCTCCTCGAGACTGCCACTGGAGAGGTCTTCATCGTCGATCCATACCTTGGCTTGGGAACCCTTGATTGCCTCCGCAGCCTTACGGTCTCTGTCAGGCTGCTAACCGGAACACACCGGAATTCCGCGGAGCCGGACTTCGATCGTGCCATCGCCGCGTTCACTTCCGAGGGACATCATCTTCAAATCAGACGTGCCCAGCATCTTCACGACCGGCATCTAATCTTCAACGATCGATGCTGGCTTGTAGGTGGTTCGCTCAAGGACGCAGGCAAGAAGCCCTTCAATTGCATTGAAATCGTGGACAAGGCGGCGGTCATTGCCGACCTGGAGGCCAAGTGGCAAACTGGCACGTCGTACCCCTGAGCAGTTCCTTTGCACGTCTAGGATTTTTCCGTTATCGACATGGATGTAAGGCCGCTGCTCATGACATATGAGTTCCACATCGACGACGAACTTTTTATAATCAGCTTAGGCATTTCTCTGATTGCAACTCCGAAACCTGGTCTAACCATCGGCTTGAGGCCGGCGCTCAGAGCGCGGCTCAACCTTAGCGATAGGCTCTAGCGATTAATGTCTCTACGCGAACATGGATTCATCGGTGCCGAGATTCAAACATGGATCAAGGGGTGCCATGAGCGACATTCGACCATGTTCGAGATCGTGAATAACGTCAACAGACTCTGCCAAGGCGTACTCTTCGAACTTGCGCCCCACAATAAACACCTACAGGAAATGTTGGTCGCCGCGCTTTACGGCAGAGTACTCAGCAACTATCAGGCGGTCGTCGTTCTCTGCGAACGCGGTATGATGGCGGAAGCAAGGGTAGTGACCAGAACGATGCTAGAAGGCGTCTTTTCGTTGTGCGCAATCGCGAGCAAGCCAGCATTGGCCACCGAGTTCGTACGCGAGCACCAAAGAAAGCGGCTTCGATTCCTGAATAAATTTCGAACCCTGCATGGCGGGCTACCGGCATATATCGACGCTCGGGAAGTCGAGCGGATCGAAGAAGAACTGAGAGACGAAATAAAGACGGACAGCATCCGAGAACGTTCTACAGAGGAATGGGCGAAGGATGCTGGGATGCACAAGTGGTATCTGAGCGTGTATGCCATGCTCAGTGACTCCGTTCACGTAAAGGCACGCGATCTAGAGTGCTACCTGGTTCTCGATGAGGAGGGAATTGCCAAAGGACTACAGTGGGGTCCAGACGATAGCGAAATACGTGAATTACTGACTGCTGCCATTGAAGGGATACTCGTAGCGTTGAGGTCCGCTCTCTCCTGCTTTCAGCACTCCAAGGACGACGTCATCGACGAGCTTCTTGCAAGGCTGCGCAAGGCGGTGGAGTCGACTGCGCAACGTGGCTGATTCCGGGATTCCAGGGACACAATACTAAATTCTTCTTGACGCCTTCGCAGGTAATCTAATACGCTTCACCCACGGCTCGGATTTCCAGACTCGTGGTGCCTGGTTATCCACATCATGTAACGCAGAGGGGCGTACGCTCAATCCCCATCTTCAGCAGCGACAAGGATCGCAGCGCGTATGCCGCATTGAACAGGTCGAACTAGAACTGGAGTCCTAGCAATGAGATCAGTAATAATTCTATTGACGACCATTGCATTTGACCGTCTTGTTCAGGCGGTGCTAATAGGAGCGCTCCTAGATGTCCTGCGGTATCGTTTTTCTTTGAGGTTTTCAAAAGTTAGGGATTTGTTAATCCTGTTGGCGATTTTTGCCTTTCTAGATCTATATTGGCTGCCTGCCTTGACGATATTGGACGCCCGTATCAGGGTTCTAAACCCGGAAATTACAAATGTGATGGGCTTGTCAAAAGAGACGCCCCTCATTGAGCTGGTTGGCTTTGGATGGCTCGACCTGTTTATTTGGTGGATGCAAATAATAGTGGCGGTCTGGGTTGCAGATAAACTTGCTGAGCAGCGACCAGAAAGAGTGCCTAATACATCGCTTCAACCCGATCGCTAACAGCGACAGCTGAGCTTTGCGTTATCCGCTAAGGAGCGGGCCCCCAGGTAAGTCATGCCGAGGAAATACCAGCTTCCACTCTTTCTCTCGGGCTTGGTGACGAATGAAACCTACGAGCGGTGGCTGCGTCGGAAAGCTCAGGCACACGTGAAGCGCGACCGGCAGCGGGGCAACGAGACAGCCATTGGAGAGACCTACCGCAATGCAATTCATGCGGCAGTCGTTGAAAGTGGTGGTACCGACGCCTACACGGGCGAGCAGCTTGACTGGTCCCTAATCAGTAAATACGACAACGACGAGTCCAAAAAAAAGGGACGTCACTACAAGCAAGGATTTGCGTTGCTACCGACAGTTGATCACATCGGCGATGGAACCGGCCTCGCTGACTTCAGGATCTGTAGTTGGCGAACCAACGACGCGAAGCATGACCTCGACGTGCAGGAATTTCTTGCGGTGTGCCGCGCCGCGCTTGAGCATCACGGCTATGTCGTCACAAAACGCGGCTAACCAGCCATTCGAGGCGGACCTGCGAAAGCGTGCTTCGCCCGCTTGCTTGGCCGCTCATTGGCGGCGTTGGGCCTCGGTAAAACGCATGGGGGGCATTTGCAAATGACGGCAACCGAATTTAAAGATGTTTCTGCGGGGTTTCAATCGATTGCGATATTCATAGCTACATTTCTTGGGGGCGGGTGGGCGCTGTATCAATTCTTCTCCTTGCGGGCTCTTCAAAGGGCGAAACTGGAGCTTGAAAAAGCAAAGAGAGAGCTTGTCGAACGAGCCCTTCTGATAATCGATCTTGTTGCCGAGTCGTTTGATGTTGACGGGCACTATTTTTTGCACGTTCGGGTTGCAATGCGAAATGCTGGAAGTGGGGTTGAGATCGCTGACTGGACGAAGGCGCACCTATTTGTGAGGAAAGTTCAACAAGTCGACGACGTAAAACTCGAAACTGTTGGCGAAGTGCTGCACGGATGGCGAGCGCCATTCTTAGCTATTGGAGGAATGCGATTTCTACCGGGATTCTCCACAAATGAATCCTTTCTCATCGCGATTCCACAAGCCGGTGTCTACTACATCGAATTCTCCATTCCCGTCTCGCCAGCTGTAAGGGCAGATGCTGCTGGTGACGTTTCACAATCACGTGCGAGCGTGACTGCTGGAGCCGTCATTGATTGGAAAGCAGATACGTTCGTGACTGTGCCCACGAGCGCCAAACAAGGCGCTCCAGCCGACAGCCCTGCCGCCGCTTCGCGGCAGCAGGGCCGCGGCTGAGCTTGGGCGTTAGGTGCACAATAACTCCCGTGAAGCATAAACGCTTATTGCTTTACTCGGTGCTTGATTCCGGATTCCGGAGCCACAATACTAAATTCTTCTTGACGGCTTCGCAGACAATCTAATACGCTTCACCCATGGCTCGGATTGCCAGACTCGTGGTGCCTGGTTATCCACATCATGTAACGCCGAGGAGCGTACGCTTAATCCCCATCTTCAGCAGCGACAAGGATCGTAGCAGGAAAGCAGCGGGTCAGGCTTGTATAGATGAATAAAGTATTGAAAGGGAAAACCCATTCACTAAACGTTAGCAGTCTGGCAAAGTGTCACCGAGTAGGTTACACTCT
>JBGPNE010000189.1:0-5907 GCA_041487335.1 Pyrinomonadaceae bacterium | reverse complement strand
TGGATAAACTGCGGGAGATAAGCGGAAGCCTGGAAGATCAGCTCGAAGGCGTCGCCTGAGTGTGGATGGTTTTTGGTGTTTCTTCGTGTCGTTTCGTGTTATTTCGTGGATCGTTCGTTTTACTGAGAAAGACGAAAGCGATCCACGAAATCACACGAAGTAACACGAAACAAGATAACCCTAAGGAGGTCTCCTCATGGCCGAATTGGTCCTCAAGGATGAGGTCTATCAGATTGTTGGTGCGGCGATGGAAGTTTACTGGCAACTTGGCCGTGGCTTTCTTGAACCTGTTTATCAAGAAGCCCTCGAGATCGAGTTGAGCCAGCGAAACATCCCTTTCGAGGCTCAAAAACGGCTGACGATCTGTTATAAAGGCCAGGCCCCTCAGAAGGAATATGTTGCTGACCTGCTCTGTTTCAGGCAAATTATCGCGGAACTAAAGGTCTGCGAACGCTTAGCGGGTCATGAAGAGGCTCAGCTTCTCAACTACATGAAAGCCACCCGCTGCAGCGTTGGATTGCTTATTAATTTTGGTAGTTCGATCAGGCTAGAGTGGAAAAGATACGTGATCTGATGGACAGCGGTTGGATGCTTTCGGGTATGGTTATTTCGTGTCACTTAGTGTGGTTTCGTGGATCGTTCCTCGCGCTATTCGAGAAAAGGCGATCCACGAAATCACACGAAGAGGCACTAAACTCGTCTGTCTGGCTTTTCGGGTAATTTCAGAGATCGCCTTTTGGGGGTTTCATAGGAACAGCTGTGAAAATAACTGTATTTTACGTAGGTTCAAGTTTGCTGGCGCCGCTCAAGGCTGCGGAGCGGGAGATCAATCGTGAATATGCACTTCAACTGCGCGTCGCTGCTTACAACTTCGGCTCGCCGCTAAGCGACGGCGAGTGGAGTGAAGTCGAACGCGATCTTAGCGAGGCCGACGTTGTTTTCATCATCCATGTCATGGATGGAGAGAATGCCGCGCGTCTTGTTCCTGCGCTTGAACTCTATGAAGAGCGTCATCACGCGGTTGTAGTAATCAACTGCATGCCGGAGTTGATGCGACGCACGCGCATGGGTAGGTTGGACGTTGGCAGGCTGGCGGGCACAGCAAGGCACGGGGCGACACGGGACCGCGGGGAAGAGACGGGAACACAATCTAGTCGAACCTTGCATCTTTTAAGGTCGGTCGGATCGTGGGTTGGAAGGCAGGCCAGGCTCAGCGGTGCAAATGGCAAGCCGGGTAAACGTGGGCAAGGTCGTGGCCAGTATTTGAAACTAATCGATCGGCTCCCGATCATCCTCAGATTTATCCCCACAACTGGAACTCTGCGCGACATTAAGAATTACCTCTACCTCTTCTGCTATTTCCTGCAGCCGACGCCGACCAATATTCGCTCGATGATTCTTTGCACCCTGAAGTATTACGTGCCAGACCGGCGGGTTCAGAAACTCAAGATCAAGCTTCCCAGACCGGAGAAGATGCCTTCGGTGGCTATTTATCACCCCGAAGCGGCTATTTTGTTTAAATCGTTTGAGGTCTACAGGAAGTGGTACACGCAGCGGGCAAAGAAGATTGATGTCCAGGCGCGCGCCAACAACGATTTAGCGAAGAGCGGACACCCTGGCCCGCGCCTACAGGCTGACAACACTATCGGCCTGTTGCTGATGCGGCCACAGGTTGTGAGCAAGACAACAAAGCACTATGACTCGCTTATTCGCGCCATTGAGGCCGAAGGTCTGAGCGTAATTCCGGCGATCGCAACGCTGATGGACAACCGAGAGGCTTGCGAGAAGTTCTTCGTTGAAAAACCATCACGAAAAGACGATGGACGATGGACGATAGACGATGGACACAAGGCGGGGGAAAGCGAACTTCTGTCAGATAGGGATTACGAACCCGCTACTGACAATGGTCCATCGTGCATCCATGGTCGGTCCCGCGTCAGCCAGATTGTTTCACTAACGGGCTTCAGCTTCGTTGGGGGCCCGGCGATGAACGACAGCGTGGCTGCTTCTGAATTTCTCTGCAGCTTGAATCGCCCATACCGTTCCGCTGTGAGCCTGGATACGCAGACCATCGAATCCTGGCGCGATTCACAAACCGGTCTGAATCCCGTGCAGGCGGGAATGCAGATCGCGATTCCTGAGATTGACGGAGCTACGGAACCTTTTGTGTACGGGGGAATTCCCGCGCGAGGCGTAGAGCCCGTGGCGCTCGAAGATCGTTGTCGCAGATTTGCTCGGCGATTGAAACGTTGGAACCGTTTGCGGACCTGTCCTCGCAGTGAAATTAGACTGGCGCTTGTCCTATTCTGTTTTCCGCCGAACAAGGGCAACATCGGCACGGCCGCGGATCTCGACGTCTTCCCCAGTGTCTGGGACACTCTGAACAAACTCAAAACCGATGGTTACAACGTCGAAGTGCCGCCATCACCCGATGGGTTAAGAAACCTACTGCTCCATGGCAATGGGGAAGAGTTTGGGGCCATGGCGAATGTTGCCTATCGCTTGAGCACGGAGGAATACCGGCGTTTGTGTCCTTACGTAGAGGAGATTGAAAATGAGTGGGGAACGGCGCCGGGCCGTATTGGCTCCTTTGGTGGCGATCTGCTTATTCAAGGAACGACCCTGGGGAATGTTTTCATCGGGGTGCAACCGACGTTTGGATTTGAAGGCGATCCGATGCGATTGATGATGGCTCGCAGTGGCGCGCCTCATCATGGCTTCATGGCTTTCTATACATATCTTGCGAGAGTGCTTGATGCAGATGCCGTCATTCATGTGGGCACGCATGGTGCAATGGAGTTTATGCCCGGAAAGCAAGTAGGACTTTCCGGTGAGTGCTGGCCGGACAGACTGATTGGTGAGCTGCCAAATCTCTACATCTACAGTGTAAACAATCCATCTGAGGGTTCGATTGCCAAGCGCCGCTCCTATGCGGAGTTGATCTCATATCTGACGCCGCCTATTGAGAACGCAGGATTGTATAAAGAACTTGCTTCGCTGAAAGACTTGTTGATGGCTTACAGGCAAGCGACTGACGAGCCCGAACGGGAGAGATTGTTTGGGACGATTGAAGAGCGTAGCCGTAGCCTGAATTTTACGATGGTTAATTCAAGCTAACCAGATCCCCAGCAGGAAGGTGGCCTTGCCCGGGCTCCTGGTGGAAAAAGCGGAATGTTTAAGACCGCGCCATTCGTGCTTTGAATTCCCTGGCAGTCAAGCGGTGTCTAAACGCCTCAACACCGTTAATCGTGATCACCGGAATATCGTATTTGTAGCTTTCCAGAAGCTGTGAATCCGTTTCAATATTCACCTCCTCAAGCGTGTATTTGTCTGGGCACTGAGCTGCGCGGATCGCCTCCTTGGCTTGATCACAGAGGTGACAATCCGGGCGGGTGTAGATGACGACGCGAGGTTTTGACAACGGACGACTCCGTGAGAAATGTTGCTATTACAGTGAATGGGTGCCGGATAGTATCAAAGATGTGCCTAGCGTTCCACTTTAGAAACTTCTTGCCAGCGAATCCGGAAACAGGTTATAAATATAAGCACCAGGCCGAATTACGAACTGTTTGCGGGCACGACGCTCTTCATGATTAAGCTAATAATTGGCTGTACTTCGCAGAGAGTAATCCCTGCCTTGCGGAGAGTTGCGTAGTTTTCACTCTGCTTCCAGGGCAGCAGTGTACCCGGGGGAATTGAATTAGTCATCGAGCCCGGTCGCATTGGCAGATTCTAGTCGTTCGGAGGTTTGCATAGTGGAATCCCAGGTCAATCAAGACCTACCCGAAACAACAGGCACGCCTGCAGTGCGTGCCACGGCACCAGCCAAGCCTGCCGCACCAACTCCTTCCGTTGCGAAGGCGCCTCCCAAGCCGTCGGGTCCGGTAGTGGAGAGCACGCCCGATTCGCCCGTGAACAAGATGCGGCGGCGCATCGTTTGGGCGACCATTGCAGGATTTCTGACCACCTGTTTCCTGATGTTTCTGCGATTCTTTCTGCCACGAGCGATCTTTGAACCTTCCAGCGTTTTCAAGGTCGGTTTTCCCAGTGACTACGCGGTCGGTGTTGACACAAAATGGCAGCAGCAGTATCGCATCTGGGTTGACAAGACTTCCGACCGCATATTCGTCATTTATGCTCGTTGCACGCATCTCGGCTGCACCCCCGACTGGCGGGCGAGCGAAAACAAATTCAAATGTCCCTGTCATGGCAGCGGCTACGATAGCGAAGGCATCAACTTCGAGGGACCGGCTCCCCGGCCAATGGATCGCGCGGAAGTACAGCTCGATCCAGAAGGGCAAATTCAGGTCAACATCGCTAAGCTTTACAAACAACCAAAGGGCGAGAGAAGCGAGTTCGACGATATTAACAATGGCAAAGGGGCATACATACCCCTGTAGTTGAGGTGGACGATTCAGACAAGATTGATCGCGCGTTTCCGGTATTCACGATGACGGCGAGGTTTCATGGAGCCAGAACAACCTGAACAAAAAGAGACGAAGCAACTAACTACGTCTGAAAAGGGTGGCGTGAGCCTGCTGGGAAAAGTCCGCGAGGGTGGCACCGCACTCAAGCAGCGAGCGGTCGAGGAGGCGAAGACTTACAAAGACCCACAGGATACCCAACTCTGGAAGTCGATCTTTCGTGTGTCTCATGATCGCTCCGATCCGCGGAATCGTTCACTGGCTGTTCTCTCAAACGTTTTTCTTCATCTTCATCCGGCAAAGATCAATCGGGACGCTGTGCGCTACCAGTTCACCTGGGGCATGGGCGGCATCACCTTTTATCTTTTTATCGTGCTGACATTCACGGGTGTGCTGTTGATGTTCTACTACCACCCGACGAAGGTGGACGCGTTTCGCGACATCCTGTACCTGGAGCATGACGTCCCCTTCGGCAAACTACTGAGAAACATGCACCGTTGGGCCGCGCATCTAATGGTTATCACGACCTGGCTGCACATGTTTCGCGTTGTGCTTACAGGGTCATACAAACGGCCGCGTGAGTTTAATTGGTGTGTTGGCGTCGTGCTGCTCGTGCTGACACTGCTGCTTTCGTTTACAGGTTACCTGTTGCCGGACGATCAGCTTGGCTTCTGGGCAGTCACCGTAGGAACAAACATGGCTCGCGCTACTCCGATGCTCGGCCATGAAGGTCCATTCGGGCCGCTACTGGGGATGACACCATACAACGATGTTCGCTTTGGGCTTTTAGGCGGGTCGATTGTGGATGCAAACGCGCTATTGCGTTCTTACATCTGGCACTGCATCGGAATACCGTTGGTTGCCTCAATTTTTATGGCCGTGCATTTCTGGCGCATACGCAAGGATGGCGGTATCTCCGGACCGGCTCCAGTAATGCTTGAATCAGAGCTGAAGGCCGTTAAGAAGAAATAGGTTTGTGGGCTCGGACTCTGTCTGACTGAACGAGACATGGCGACGCGCAGGCTTAGTTTCCCAAAATTGATCATAATCGGGGCAGTTGCAGTGGTGCTGGTCGTGGCCGGGCTATTCGTCGAAGACTGGCACCAACTCTGGACGATTGCTTCAGCGCCGGATAACGTTCCGATCGTGGCCATGCTCTTCCTGGTCCCATTCTTCACCTGGCTGGGAGTGAGACAGTCGAGCGCGAATGATCGCCTGATCGAGGAGTTGGAACAAGATCCTAAGCTCGCCAAGACACATCACCGAAAGGCGGAGCCGTGGCGGCCGGGGTGGGCAAGAGAATTGCACGTCTGGCCCTATCTGGTGCGTATTGAGTTTCTCGCGGCCGTGATCGTTACCGTTGTTCTCTTCGTTTGGTCGATCACTCTGAACGCTCCCCTTGAGGAACCGGCCAATCCAAACCTGACAATGAATCCCTCGAAAGCGCCCTGGTACTTCCTGGGGTTGCAGGAGATGCTGGTCT
>JBGPNE010000188.1:0-5930 GCA_041487335.1 Pyrinomonadaceae bacterium | reverse complement strand
CGCCAGAGCCTGACGACCCTTGTTTTTGCTCTGGGCTCCCACGGTAGCGCGCCACTGGGCCTGGACCACCTGTGGAACGATTAAGACTGCAAACACCAACATCCAGCGGAAGATCGGCGAAAACCAAGTCGAGTCGAAAGATTGTCGTTTCATGATTAATCTCCTTTTTTGGGAACGCTGCGAACTGAGTTCACGGCGTAGCGACTACTGGGGGCTGGACCAGGAGCACCGCACGCGGGCTCGTGAGTCCAGCCACTCAGCTTTTCAATTATCACGTGGAGAGCCGCACACCCGGCGTGACGAAGGTTTTAAACTGTGGAGCGGGCCGAAGCTTATGTTACTCAATCCTCGCTGTCAAGACTGACCCACTACACTACTCTGAGATTCAAACTGAATCAGTACCGAATATTCCGTTGATAGAACGCGCAGGGGCAGAACGTGATCTGGCCTAGCGGACTCTCTCAACGTGAAGGCGGATTGTTGCGCTTCTCCTTCAAGTTGCTATCGTTAACGGGATTGCGTGACCACAGGTTAGGAGTCAGGTCGAAGGGGTTCGAGGCGCGGACGTTGGCCGGGAAGGACGGGAGCGGGTTGGGCGTGAAGTCGGGGAAGTTATTAACTAGCTCGGTGTGGGCCGCATTAATATCGGTCGCCGGAATAAGGACGCGAACGTGGCGAACCCGAAGAATAACCGCTGTCGAAGTCCAGAGGAGGATCCAGCCTCGTGGCATCCGTCCCGTGCTTGTCCGCGACACGAATGACGCCGGTTTCATTGATATAGAACGACCTGCGGCCGCTGCTCGGGTATGTAACAGGAACTCCAACAGCCTCAAACCCAGTCGGACCTGGGAATTCGAGAGTTGAAATGTCGATCTTGAATTTGTAACCATGCCGCGTACCCGCGGCAACGTCTGGATCGATCAATTGATCCAATGCGAGTTGATTTAGCGTGCCATATTTTCCGTGAACGCCGTAATACGTTGCTTCAGCACTGAAGATCGTCCTGAGCGCCTGAATTGTGGATCCTTCATTAGCTGCCCTTGCCGACGCCATTAGGTTCGGAATAGCGATCGCAGCAATAATCGCGACCGGCACGACAATGGCCGAAAGAGAGCTCAAAACCAGTCCCGCAATTGCCAACCCTTTTCCGCCGTATTCCGAAGGGTTCCGCTTTGTCTTAACGAGTGCGATGATTCCCAGCGTGATGCCGACAGTAGCGCCGATGCCCAGAAGACCCATGGTAAGGAAGCTGAATATGCCAATCACCAGTGACCAAATGGCAAGACCCTTCTTCAACTCCCCGTGAGACCCGCCTCGCTCAGCCCACTGGTCGTTTCCGTAGCCTTGTCGTATCTGGTAATTGCCGTCGCCTGAATTCGGCATCAGCGCGGCGCCGCATTTCTTGCAGAATTCAACGTCGGCCCAGCCAACAAAACCGCATTCGTAGCATTTTGCACTATTCATATGAGCTTCCTTTCGTGGCAAAAAGGATGTCGTTACTGAGTTTGCGTGATTTGGTCTTTAACTCTTCTCACGGTTGGAAGGAATGGAGAATAAGGGTTTTCAGTTGCCCGCTTTGAAACCCAAATCGCCATTAGAGGAAGTGGCGGGGTGCGGCGGCGGTTCGTCCTGTGGGAAAAGCAACGCGTGAGGACAAATTTATCCTACTCGGCCTGGGCCTAAGCGGTCAACAAAATTCTCTTAACATTGTTTAAACCGCGGGGCAAAGGACTTTAGCATAGCATCAAGACCGGCGAAGCTCGCACGTCCTGGTCATTTCGCTCGTCTTGCTAGTAGCACCGTGTGTGCCACTGATGCCGTTGCATTGAGCTGTGTGCCGCTCAAGGCGCTGCGACTTTGGAGTGGTGGCGCCTTGCGGGGTCCCCAGCGCGGCAGCCGCGTTGGGGTGCTATTGTCGCCGCTTTTGCTTCATCAACGAAAACCAGGCAGGAATGACTCTGGGTGGACGGTCTCTAACGAATTGTGGGTAAATTGGGGAGAAACAGAGATCCACGCTATGGGACAAGACTACAGTCAAATTGGACGTGATAAGGAGTAACAGATAGACTCGCTGGTAGCTGCAATCCGTAACAAATGTGACTAAACCATACGAGCCGCGAACCAACTGCACGCGTGTTCCCGGTGACGAAGCGTGCGCTCGGCGACGCGACGAGTTGTGCGTTAGTCGAGATTCAAGTGTGAAAGGTAAATTCATGAAAACCTCAAACGTTGTCATCCTTTTCTTACTGGGACTTGGTGGTCTATTTCGTTTTTCTCAAAATGTCAGAAGCGTTGATGTTGTCGGATTATTCTTCAGTGGGGCCGCATGTGGGGCCGCTTTGATAGGTCTAATCACCGCACTCAGGGCAAGAACCAGGACCTAACAAAGTATGACCATGCTGAACACAGATACTATCCATATTTCTCGCGCGATCGAACTGGCTCTTGAGGCCGAGAGGCGCGGCAATCTGCCAATCGGCGCCGTTATAGTTCTGGATGGCGCCATAGTAGCTGAAGCGGGCAGTTCGATACTTGTACCTTTTTACCATCCGGGCCGGCATGCTGAGATGGAGGCGTTGGGCCGCGTTCCCGTAGCACTGTGGCCCAATTGTCGAGCAATGACCTGCTATAGCACGCTTGAGCCTTGCGTGATGTGTTTTGGCGCCCTGTTGCTACATGGAATTGGCCGGGTAGTATTCGGGGCAGAGGACAGAAAGGGTGGAGCAAAAGCAGTGCTGGACCACTTACCCGCATACTATGCGGACGGAGTGGGTGTGCCTCAGTGGATAGGGCCAGTAATGGCTGAAGAATGCGATGAACTCTATCAGCGGATAGCAGAGCGGTTTGATCGATTACCCTGTGGCAGAGGTGTCGCATCGCCGAAAGACGCTAGCTAGTTAGGGATCACCGTATTGTAACTCAATCACATCTACACTAAACTTTCGCAGCAACACGAGAGGCAAACCATGTTCATACGAGAAAGATCGTTTATCGCGCTGGCGCTGTTATTGACGATCTCTGTCGCCGCGTTTGCGCAGCAACTAACTACGCAAACGAAACGACAGAAACGCGCGACGCAGCAGAACGCCGCGGACTGGTGGAAGCACGCCGTCTATTACGAAATCTATCCGCGCAGTTTTTTTGATACGAACCGCGACGGGGTGGGCGATTTGAACGGCATCACCGCCAAGCTGGATTACCTTGCAGATTTAGGAGTTGATGCGTTGTGGATCACGCCCTTTTACCCGTCGCCGCAAGTTGATTTTGGCTATGACGTGAGCGACTACGAAGCGGTTGATCCGCAATTTGGCACGCTCGCCGACTTCGACCGTTTGGTTTCCGAAGCGCACCGGCGCAACATCAAGATCATCTGCGATTTCGTCATCAACCACACTTCGGACCAGCATCCCTATTTTAAAGCATCGCGCTCATCGCGCAACAACCCGAAGCGCGATTGGTACGTCTGGCGCGACGCGAAGGAGAACGGCGACCCACCGAACAATTGGTCCTCGGAATTCGGTCCCGAGGCGTGGACTTACGACGAGAAAACGAAGCAGTACTACTACCATTATTTCTACCCGCAACAGCCGGACTTGAATTGGCGCAACCGCCAGGTCCAACGCGCGATGTTTAATGCAGTGCGTTTCTGGTTCCGGCGCGGCGTTGACGGCTTTCGCGTGGACGCGATTGACACGCTCTTTGAAGACTCGCGTTTGCTCGATAATCCGTGGACGAATAAACTGCGCGAGAAGAGCACGACCGAGTATGAGCAGGATAAAAAGTACAATAACTTCCAGGCGGAAAACCACGAGATGTTTCGTCGTTTGCGCAGCGTCGCTACCGAGTTTGGCCCCGCACGCGTGTTAATCGGCGAGACCTACCCGCCGCAGATTGACGATCTGCGCGCTTACTACGGGAAGAATAACGACGCATTTCAATTACCGTTCAACTTCTTCCTCTTACGAGCGCGTGGGTTGGACGCCACCACATTTCGTCGCCTGGTAGCCGATACAGAAAGAGTCGTCGCAGGACGGCCGACGACCTACGTCTTGAGCAATCACGACAATACGCGCGCCATCGACAAGTTTGGCGAGGGACAACACAACGACGAAATCGCCAAGATGCTCGCCCTAATGCTGTTGACCTTACGCGGCGTGCCCTTCTTCTACTATGGCGAAGAGATTGGCATGAAGACCACCGAACCGGCGCGTTTGGAGGACGTGCGCGACCCGGTCGGCAAAGTTTACTGGCCCAAATACAAAGGGCGCGACGGCGAGAGAACACCAATGCAATGGACCAGCGAGCGAAACGCCGGTTTCTCGTTGGCCGAAACGCCGTGGCTGCCCGTTCCGTCAACCGCGACTACGCGTAACGTCGAAACGATGTCGCAAGACCCAAACTCTATTTTTAATTTCTACAAGCAAGCGATCCGCCTGCGCCGCGCAAGCCCCGCGCTGCTCGACGGCGTTTACGCGGCTGTCGGCGACGACCCGTATGTTTTCGCTTATCGTCGCCACGCTCCGAAGCAGACGATGATCGTCGCCCTCAATATGTCCAATGAAGCACGTACGTTAAAACTCAGCCCGCAAGAATTAGGCGGTGAAGGCAAGAGACTGCGCGTGGCGATTAGCAATCTGACCCGCGCCGCGCAACAGACTGTTGTCGGAGGAGAAGTGACACTCGCGCCGTATGAGGCGGCGGTGTTTGCAGTTACAGGAAAGTAAACATAACAGGAACAAGTCCTCGCAGCTGATTGCTCATTGAGTAGATGTCAATTTATGTTAACAATGACCAGTTCTTTCCAGAGGAGACTCAAGCCATGAAAAGATCAATCGAACGTAAGTTCATTTGTTTACTGGCCGTTATCTTCGTCCTGTCTGTTAGTTGCGCCGCTCCTCCCCCCAGAGCGCCTAAGGCGGTAAAGACGGTGGCTTTCATTACCAACACCACCTCCGACTTCTGGAAGATCGCGCGTAAGGGATGCGAGAAGGCGGACACCGAGCTGCCCGATGTGACAGTTGCCTTCAAGTCCACAAATGAGGGCACGATAGAGGAGCAGAATGGACTTATTCGCCAGGCGCTGGACAGGGATGATGCCGATGCCATTGCCATTAGCCCGGTCGATCCGGCTGAACAGAAAAAGGTGATTAACGATGCGGCGAAGAGGGCTTTGGTGATCACTCAGGACAGCGACGCACCGGATAGCGATCGCGCGCTCTACCTTGGCGCCGACAATGGTGCGGCTGGACGCCAGGCTGGGGAACTCATCAAGAAAGCGCTGCCGCAGGGTGGCAAGATCATGGTCTTCGTCGGCAGGCGCGAGGCACAGAACGCGCAGGAACGATTCGCCGGCCTGAAGGACTCGCTGCAAGGTTCGAAGGTGGAGATCATTGACCTGATGACTGACGACGGTGACCCAATTCGCGCCAGGGAAAATGCTTATCAAACGGTGAAGAAATATCCCGACATAGCGGGCATGGTCGGTTTGTGGTCCTACAACGGGCCCTCAATTTTGCAAGCACTCAAACCTGAGGGTAAGCTGGCCACGATCAAGATTGTGTGCTTCGACGACGACCGGAAGACACTCGAAGCAATCAAAGCAGGCGAAATCTTCGGGACGGTGGCGCAGCAGCCCTTCGAATACGGCTACCAGGCGATTCAGACGGCGGCGAAGATCCTGAGAGGCGACCGTTCGGTGATCCCGGGCAGCAAAAAGATCTTCATTCCGACGGTCGTCATACAGCGCGAGAACGTTGATGACTACAGTAAAAAGTTGAACCAGTTGCTTGGAACAACCTGAGGTTAGCTTACGAGAAACACTTTGTGCCGGGCGCTGCAATGTTTCGAGTCATTTCGTGTGATGTGCGTGGATCGCTTTACTGCTCCACCTTGATGTTCACCATTTTTTCAGCAACCTGTCTGCTAGAGCT
>JBGPNE010000187.1:0-5939 GCA_041487335.1 Pyrinomonadaceae bacterium | reverse complement strand
CTTGGGGTGGTGGATGCGACCTGGCCGATTCGCAACACACAACTAAAGTTGAACTGCATCGACACGTACCTAGCCGCGAGCGCGCCGCAGCGCTGGGTTCTACAACGGGCGTTTCGTCGCACTGGGCGTTTCGTCGCACTCCAATCAACCCGCTGAGTGGGTACCCATACGGCCAGGTCGCTACCGCTTCCTGTTCTGTAGTTGAGTGGTACCCAGGCGACCAGGTCGCATCCACCACCCCAAGTTGGCAGCCCGCTTGGGGGCCCCGGACCGCTCCCGGTTCTTTATTGACAAATCGGCAATCGGCAATCGAAAATCTCCTCACCCTTCCATTTGATATATCGTCTCCGGATCGTCCTCGTGCCGGATCTCGTCGATCTTCTCGCGCTTACCTTTGCCCATGAAAAGCCGGTTCGGGCAATTGATCACGACGCCGTGCACCTCACCAACATTTTGGTAAGCGTGAACCACTCGCGCAGGAATCAGCACCGATTTAGGACTATCCTGGCCGCCAATAAGAGTCAGGACATGATTGAATGTTTCTGATTCGTTACGGTTGTCCCACATTCTTAGCTTAAAATTGGATGGCCCAATGAAGCAGAATAAGTCAGCCTGTTCGACGTGTTCGTGCGGTCCTCGAGTTATGCCAGGCGCAGTGGATGAGATATAGGCCATGGCGGGATAAAACTCCTCATCGAGTTCGTCATGACGAAAGAGCTCGGCCAGCCAACCTCGCTCGTCTGTGAACTTTCGCAAATCACGCACAACCACTCCGTGAATGTCGCCGATGGTAAACTTTTCAGACATTTGCGCTAGTCTCGGCTGCATGCTCTAGCTCCAGTTTGTTTGCCCCAGTTTCAGCAACAAGATTCGAAGCGCGAAGAAGACTTTCGAAAGTGCCAGCGTCCGTCCACCAACCTTCAAGTTCTTCCCAGGTCATTTTGCCTCGTTCGATGTAAGCATTGTTGACGTCTGTAATCTCAAGCTCACCACGATTTGAGGGCCGTAAGGTGCGAATGATGTCATAGACTTGATTATCGTATATGTAGATCCCGACCACTGCATATTCCGATTTTGGAAAGTCGGGCTTCTCTTCGATGCGCGCGACCCTTCGGCCGTCGAGTTCCGGAACGCCAAAGCGCTGAGGATCCGGCACTCTCTTCAGCAGGATCTTCGCGCCACCATTTTCGCGGTCGTAGGCCCTGACAGCGGAACAGATGTTGCCCTCAATAATATTGTCGCCGAGGATTACGCAGACCGGATCGTCGCCGGCAAAGTGTTCCACCAGGGAAAGAGCTTCGGCGATGCCGCCTTCACCTTCCTGATAAGCATAGTTAAGGTGTTTGAGACCGAATGCCTTGCCGTTTCCCAGCAGCTTCAGAAAATCACCCGCTGAATTGCCGCCCGTGACAATCATGATGTCTGTGATCCCGGCAGTCACGAGCGTCTGAACCGGGTAATAGATCATCGGCTGGTTGTAAACCGGCAACAAGTGCTTGTTTGTAACGGCCGTTAGCGGCCGCAGCCGCGTGCCCAGTCCTCCTGCTAATACAACACCTTTCACTCGGTGACCTCCAATTTGTCAGTGGTCAGTCGTCAGCAATCAGTTGCCAGTCGCGGGGGCCAACTCTTGGCCCTACACTCTGCTTATTAACCAATCATTCCACTGACCACGGACAACGGACCACTGACCAAAGCTAATCAATAAATCTTTGAAACCACAATTCAAGCATCAAGAGTGTCCAGAGCTGAGCCGAGTAGTCGCGCTCGGCGCGTGTATGCAACTCCACCAATCGCTTGACTCTGTCTGGTTTGAAGAGCCCTCGATTTAAAGCCTTTTCAGAAAGTAGCGTTTCGCGCAAGAATTGCTGCAATTTACCGCGGAACCAGTGGCCGATTGGAATGCCGAATCCCATCTTCCGCCGCGATAGATTCTCAGCCGGTAATAGCTGCTTCAGGACGCGCTTCAACAAATACTTCGTTGTTAGGCCGCGCAACTTTAGCTTCTCAGGCAGGCTTGCCGCAAATTCTATAACGTGATGATCCAGAAAAGGCGAACGAGCCTCAAGCGATACAGCCATCGTAGCAATGTCCACTTTCACGAGTAGATCATTCGGCAAATAGGTCATGATGTCTGTCAGCAGTGCTGCATCGACGATGCCTGCTCCATTTGCCCGAGTAAACCACGGATCAAGCAACTCAGCAGCGTGCATATTCTCCGTTTCGTGCCGAAAGTTTTCTGCATATAGATCTTGTTTGGCGTCCGCGTCGAAGACGCTCACCCAGCGGAGGTAACGTTCGACCTTAGGCAATGATGCGGCTTGGAGAAAACGTTTCGCATCTCTGATGCGGCTGCGCCGTATCTCCGATGACGGTATTAGTTCAATAGCCTGCTGGACTACTGACCCACGCAGCACCGCCGGCAGCCTATGATACTTCTCCGCCAAACGCATGGCAGCGTAGCGCTCGTAACCCGCAAAAGACTCATCGCCGCCGTCGCCGTTCAGCGCCACGGTTACGTGTTTACGTGTTTCGCGGGCAACATAGTAGGTCGGAATCGCCGAAGAATCTGCGTATGGTTCGCCATAGTGCTCGACCAATACTGGCAAGACCTCGAGAGCGTCGGGACGCACAATAAACTCGTGGTGGTCCGCGCCAAGATGTTCCGCAACTCTGCGCGCGTGATGTAGCTCGCTGAAATCCTGTTCTTCAAATCCAATTGAAAAGGTTTTGACCGGCTCGCTTGATTCTTCGCTCATCAGCGCCACCACCGCGCTTGAGTCGATACCTCCGGAAAGAAATGCTCCCAGCGGAACTTCCGACATCAAACGTACGCGCACTGCCTCGCGCAGAACTTCAATCGCGCGCTCACCAGCTTCACGTTCGCTGATGTTTATCTTTTGCGAGAAGTCAGGCTGCCAATAGCGCTCGATCTTTATTTCACCCTTGCGCCAACGCAAGGTATGGCCCGGCTCCAATTTCCTGATGGCTCGGTAAGCCGTAAGCGGTGCGGGAACACACATGAACGAAAGATAGTAATGGAGCGCTTCAGGGTCGACATCCCGACTGATGTCGGGATGCAACAGCAAGGCGCTAAACTCTGAGCCAAAGACGAACTCTCCCTTCAGTTGTGCGTAAAGAAGGGGCTTCTTGCCGACGCGATCGCGCGCGAGGAAAAGTTCCTGCGCTCTCTCGTCCCAGATCGCAAATGCAAACATCCCTCTTAGATGCTTTGGGCAGTCTGCGCCGTAACGATCATAGGCCTGAATGATGGCTTCAGTGTCGCTGTTCGTGTAGAACATGTGACCGAGCTTTTCTAACTTCTCTCGGAGTTCACGGTAGTTGTAGATCTCACCGTTGAAAACGATCCAGGCAGTGCGGTCTTGATTGTGGATCGGTTGCTGACCACTCTTGAGATCGATGATCGAAAGACGGCGCATGCCCAGTCCAACCGGTCCGTTGACGTAGAATCCGTCGTCATCGGGACCCCGGTGGCGTATCGCAGCGCACATCCGCGACAGCAGCACCTCGTCGACAGCTGTAGCGTCACGTCGAATTATGCCTACGATTCCACACACAATGTGAAAACCCTATTCATCATTGCAAACTCAACCTTGCCGCAAGCGCTTCTCTTGCAGCCAACTCCCGCCTTTTCCTCTCCTCACGTTTCTCGAGCACCAAGACGTAACCCACAGCCACGAAAATGAAGTAAAAAACAAGGAGCTGCGAGCGCTGGCGATATGCCGTGCCCACGTTACCTTGAAAAACGGAGTACGCGAGCGAGAGCATTACAGTAAAGATCAAGATCGGTGAGATCTGCCGCAGCCGATACTTGATGGAAAACCAAAAGCCGAGGATTAGCATTGGAAATGATGCCCACCAGACTATCATCTCAGGGAGCGTGATGCTTTGCCGAAGGGAACCAAACTGCCAGGGAAACGGAGCGAAGAGAAGATAGAGCAGGCCTATTGGGACAGCAGACACGGCCCCCCGAGTTGTTGAAACGTCTACATCTTTCGCAAAACCTGATTGTGCGCTTCTGGATGCATCCATTCGGCTGTTCTGGACCTGCTGAAGGCTTCCAAAACGCTCAAACTGAACATTGGCGTATCGGGTTATGCCAATATAGGTTAATGCCAAACCAAGCATGATCATGACAGCAAACTGTCGAACGAAAGTCGTGGCCGTAAGCTTTTGCATGCCAATAACAAAAGCTCCGCCGATGGCAACGCAGATCATGTAAAAAACGTAGAATCGCAGGCTCAAAAGGGAGAAGAGTGAAAAGACGAGTATCACAACATACTTGAGGCTTAGTTTTTCTCCGAGCCTTAAAGTAGCGAGAATCGATAATGCCAGGAAGAAAACAACGGGCCCGTCTTTTAGTCCCTGCGATGACCAGAGAACTAGCGATGGGTAAAAGGCGACGGCAATTGCCGCAAGACGTGACACTCTTACATTATTAAAGACCTGCTGGGCGCAGAGAAAAATTATCACGGCAGTCGCGGCGCCCATTACCGCATTAAGAAACTGGACAGCCAACATGTTGCGCCCGATTGAGCCATATACGGCTGCGACTAGATAAATCATTCCCCAGCCGGGGCCTTCCCCTGAGCCAACAAACCGGTTGGCAACGGATTGAGAGTATCTGTCGCCGGCCCAGCCCTTCATCTGGGCGAATCCGAAGAAGTCATATGTAAGTGCGTCGCCACCGAAAAAATCCTGGCCGTTGAAGATGAAGATAACGGCCCCGATGAACATCCTGATCAGCAGGGCGGCGACGAACAGCCGCAACAGGAATGGGCCATCGCGTTCGGATCGATAGACCATCAGCCCGGCAACCGTCGCCATCACGGTACAAAGCACAACGGCAAGGGAAGTCTCAAAAACAGTTACTGGTCCATAAGCCGCGACATAAGACGGAGCAATGAGCGTGGGCACAAGAAACACAACCAATACACACAGAAGGATGGAAAGTAATGTTAGTAGGCCGTTCATCGCTATGACCAATCCCTCAAATGTCGTCTGGAAGATCTTTACGCGTCTTGCGTTCGATCAGGAATCTGTCCTCGGGATCGAGTTCCTTGATTGATTTTGCCGGAACGCCTGCGATCAGTCGCCCTTCTTCAGTCAACGGCCCTGTAATGACAGACCCGATACCGACGATACATCTTGAAGGTACCGAGCCTCCTGGCGCCACACGGATCTCTGAGCCAATATAAGTAAATGACCCGATCTCGATCGGCAGCGTGCGCTGCCGGTTGTGCGTCCACAAGGACGAGCTGCGTCCACCCAGGATACTGCGCCGGCCAATCTCGACCCGATCGGTAAAGTCGATCTTGTGACCGGTTGTCACGATGCTGCCAGGACCGAGCAAAAATCGCGGATCGATCGGATTGACCACATCGGGATCGGGAATCGAATTGATCTCGTTCATGCGAATTATCTCCGAAAACCGCCCGAGGCGCACTTCATCACCGCCTCTGATAATATTCAAATGCCCGATCCGCACATGGTCTGCGAGGACAAGCTTCTTTACGCTAATGACCAAGTTCGCATGTCCAATCTGTACGTCATCCTCTATCTCACATTCTTGCGCGTCAAGAATAGAAAGTCCGATTCGTACACGGTTGCCAACCCGATAACCAAAAAAGAGCCGGTAACAGGGGCGTTTCAGAAATGACGGCAGCAGGGCGACCAAGGCAAGCACCAACAACCGGAATTTACTCGTTCGATGCATTAGCGCTCGTTGTCAAGGAAGATGTGGCAGTTCGGGTTTGAATCGTGTATCGGGGGTTGCGGGGGATCTTCCCCTGACATCGGGCCTGCCTAGGCGTCAGCAAAATAGGAGTCACGGAAAACACTACCTGTCCCGAATACTTTTCAATGATAGATTCCTTCTCGCCAAATTGCTAACGGGATAAACCTTGTCTGATTACAGG
>JBGPNE010000186.1:0-5953 GCA_041487335.1 Pyrinomonadaceae bacterium | reverse complement strand
TCCAGGAAGCTAGCTTGCCACCAAAGCGCCCGATTGGCGTCCGTACAGAGCCTGCCAGATAGACATTCTTCATTGCTACGTTTGCTAAACTTGATATTTGTAGTTATTTGTAGTCAAAAATTAGTTGACCGGAAATGGTAGCACACGGTAGAAGTAACAACGAAAGCTGTAAGCGCGGACGTCTCGATCCGTATTGAACGGACGAATTGTCAGGGCTGAAGCACCTTGTCCATCGTTTCGGCTTGAATCTTTTAGTCTTCCTCACTCCATGATCGAACGCCTCACAAACCCTTCCGTTGTAGAAGCCGCAAAACAACGTATCATTGAATTGTTTGCTGCACACGCTGAGTGGTACTACACACCGAGCGATGGAAATTCGCAGGCGCTACGTAGAAGCGAGCTCGATCTGGCAGTTTCGCACGGACGTCTGATCCTCACCTCCTGGACCGAGCTGGGAACCCGTTCGTGGAGGATAGTTGCGTGGGAGTGGACCGGCACAAAGCTGCTGTTTCAGGCGTCCCGCCGAATGGGCGCGGAGCGGCCAGTAATTGAGTTGATACCGCGCGCTTCGGCGAACGCGATTGCCGCCACTGTTAGGGCCGCTCGACAGGCACGATGCGATCAGCTGGCCCGGATCGCGGGTTCCTTGCTACCAGGGGCAAAGGTTGAGCGCGCCGCATTGAGTCCAGGAATGCGGCGCGGCCAGCCCGGGCGTTACGCGCGCATTCTTTTGCGACTCAAACACCAGCGTGTTGCTGCGACAGGAGCAGTTGCTGCCAGCAGTGTGGGTGATGTCGACGCGTTTGTTTCCTCGGCGCTGCTTTGGTTCACCCGAACCAGCGAGCGCGCACGGCCGCCTTACATTCAGCAGCTTTGGCTGATCGTCGAAGGCAGAGTCGTAAAACCCACAATCGAGCGAATCGCCCTACTCCGACAAAGCCTGAAAGACCTAATTTGTGTTTACGAATTAAATGACACGCGAACAGAACTTCATCCGGTCGCTTGCCCTGAGAGAAGAGAGCTTTGGAAAAAGCGCACGGCGCGTTTTCCGCCAGTCGCAGAACCGGCAGTCAGCGAGTGTGCCCGAATGATGGTTTCGCAAGCGCCTGAGGCCGTCGATGTAGTGCACGCGCGTCACGGGGAAACGCTGCGCTATTTTGGACTTCCGTTTGCTCGTGTGCGTCGTGTAATGGACAGCGGGCGGGTTTGGTTTGGCATTGAAGGGTCGCGGCGGCGCATGTTGGACGAGAAGACGGAACACGAGTGGGCGAATCTGTTACGCGATCTGCGCGAGTATCGATCGGCAAATGCATCAGACCATCGGCACGCACTCTATAGAAATGCTTCCGAGGCATGGCTTGAGTCGTTACTTCGGCGCGATATTACAAAACTCGATCCTGGTCTGATTATCGCTCCGCTTCATGCCCAGTTCAGAACGGCGCTTGGCGGGCGGCTCGGCGTGCGACCGATCGATCTACTGGCGCTCAGGCGTGATGGCAGGCTGGTGGTTATTGAATTGAAAGTTTCAGAGGACCGCGAGCACGTCTTGCAGGGGGCAGACTACTGGCAACGCGTTGAAGCTCATCGTCGTCGTGGCCACATCTCGCGAGCAAAGCTGTTTGGTGACCGCGCAATTAGTGACGAATCACCGCTGGTCTATCTCGTCGCGCCGACGCTGAGAGTCCATCGGGCCTTCCAAACGCTTGCCCGTTCGATTGCTCCAGATATCGAGATCTATCGTTTCGACATAAATGAAGACTGGCGCTCTGGCGTGCATGTTATGCGCAGAATGAGAGTGAATTAGGCAGTAAAAACAGTAGGCAGAAAGCAACAAAGCACAGACCGCAAAGCGCAAAGCAGTTGATCACCACTGCTTTCTGCTTTTCAGTGCTTGACGAAGAAATTCTCAGGCTCGTTCTTAACCGGAGGCGGCGAGGCGCTGACAGTGCTTTGGGTCATGCTGCTCATCGCCTGCTCGGCGGAGAGGATTCCCGAGACGCGCATTCTAAACTCGTCCGGATTGCTCGCGTTGTGTAACGCCTCTTCGAGAGAGATCAGGCCCGACTGGCAGAGGTGAAAGAGCGACTGATCAAACGTTTGCATTTCATACTGCGACGTGCCCGCGGCGATTGCCTCTCGGATCATATGGCTCTTTTCTTCGTTGATTACGTAATCGCGAATCAAGGCAGTTGCCACCATTACCTCAATAGCGGGCACTCGACCAGCGCCTTTTGCAGCACGAACCAGCCGCATCGAAATCACGGCCTTGAGAATTCCAGCGAGCTGAATGCGCACAGACTTTTGCTGGTGGGAAGGAAACGACGAGACAATGCGCATTACGGTCTCGGTGGCGTCAAGAGTGTGGAGGGTCGAAAGCACTAAATGTCCGGTCTCTGCGGCAGTCAACGCAGTTTCGATCGTTTCATGGTCGCGCATTTCGCCGACTAGTATGACGTCTGGATCCTGTCGCAGAGCTCCACGAAGCGCCTCGGCAAAAGATCGCGTATCGACATCGACTTCGCGTTGCGTGACAAATGATAACTTGTCTTGATGCAAGAACTCGATCGGGTCTTCAATGGTGATGATGTGTCCGCTGCGCGTGGCATTTATTTGATCGATCATCGCCGCGAGGGTGGTCGACTTTCCGGAGCCCGTCGCACCGGTGACGAGGATGAGCCCGCGCCGCTCTTGCGCAATCCTGTCTATTACCGGCGGCAGACCCAGTTCGGCTGTACTCTTCGTCCGATCCGGAATCACGCGCAAAACAATGCTCACGGTGCCGCGCTGTTGAAAAATGTTCGCGCGAAATCTTCCCAACCCGCTGACACCGTAGCCAATGTCCACTTCTGAGATCTCTTTGAGGCGCTGCTTTTGACGGTTCGACATCATGGCAAAAGCCATGTCGAGCGTGTCTTCCTGTTTCAAGCGAGGAGCGTCGGCAACCGGATGAAGTTCGCCGCCGATGCGCATCACGGGAAACACTCCTACTTTTAGGTGCAGATCGGAGGCGCCGTGGCTCGTGGCAACTCGTAGCAGATCGTCAATTCTTATGGGCATAAGCTTAACTTTTGAGACTTATCAGCAGACAACGATTGGGGAATTGCGAGCGCCGGAAGGGAAGCGCTCAATGCGAGTTTGTAGGGCGTCGCTCGAGAACAAGCTGTGGACGCTGAAATGATAATAGCCCGTCAGAACGAGAAAGGTCAATGTTTATCGTTTCGCGTGTTTCGCCCGGGCTCTCTAAGCTTGTTGGCCCGGAAATAATATCTTTGAAGATCGGAGGGGGTGGGGGTAACGGCAAAGCGTGATCGCGGGATTTCGAATAAAGAATACGGCGAACAATATAAGAAAATAGAGTTCCAGCATCTGATCCAAAGCGGCGAGCAAGGTAGCCCTGCTCGCCGCTCTCAATCTCGAGTTTCTGCCTTACTAGTCAATCCTTGCATTTTGATACTTACTGTTTCATTTCCCTGAGCGGAAACGGTATTTGTTACCGTATCAGCCTTGTGTCCATTGTTTTCGGGCCCGGCAGTTTTCTCTGCCTTAACAAAGGTCAGCCAGTCGCCAGGCGCCCGACGCTCGGCTTTTGTAATCTCGAAGAAGTGCTTCTGGATCTTTGCGGTAATCTCGCCACGACCACCGCTGCCCACCGTTATGCGATCGACGGATCGAATCGGCGTAATCTCCGCGGCCGTACCCGAGAAGAACAGTTCATCACATACATATAGTGCAGCACGCTGAATGCTGCGATCCTTAATCGTGATTCCCAGCTCCTGGCAGATCTGGATCACGCTGTCGCGCGTAATTCCCGGTAGGATTGAAGAGGAAAGAGGAGGAGTGATTACTGTCCCACCACTCACAAGAAAGATATTCTCACCGGAACCTTCCGAAACATATCCACGATCGTCAAGTGCGATGCCCTCAGCAAAGCCGTTAAGCAGCGCCTCCATCTTGATCAGTTGCGAGTTCATGTAGTTCGCGCCGCTCTTGGCCATCGCCGGCATTGAATTCGGCGTCAGACGATTCCACGTTGACACGCAGGCATCCACCCCCTTCTCGATCGCTTCGTCTCCGAGATAGTTACCCCAGTCCCACGCGCCGATGTAGCAGGCCAGGGGGTTTGGAAACGGATTGACGCCAAACGCCGGATGTTCTTCATCCAGGCTGCGAAATAGAATGGGACGAATGTAGCACTGGTCCAAACCGCTGCGTTGGACCAACTCGACCGCGGCTTCGCACAATTGATCGCGAGTCCAAATGTGGTCCATGCGATAGATCTTTGCCGAATTTAAGAACCGTTGCATGTGCTCTTTCAGTCGGAAGATAGCCGGGCCTTGTTTCGTCGCGTAACATCGAATGCCCTCAAAAATGCTTGAACCATAGTGAAGAACGTGAGACATCACGTGCACGCGCGCGTCGTTCCATTTGATAAATTCCCCATCGTGCCAGACGACGTCGCAAATTCGCGGAGTTTTCACATCTTTCGCTTTACCTTCTTTTGAGAACATACTGTTTACTCCTTGAAATCAGTTTTGGAAAAGGGCGGCGAGGGGTCCTGGCTGCAACCGGGTACAGAAACTTTCTTTTCGGAAACCGATACTGCAAGAAAGTTTGGTCCTTCCAGCCAGAGCACGCTATTGGTTATCAGGACACGGCACAATACAGTAACTTTGCTCTGCTTGGCAAGGCACGCTTGATTCCATGAACTTTGACGACGTACCATCAAAGTGCTCTTTCATTTCAGAGAAATTATCAATCGCGGCCTATTTCCGGTGAAGCGTCGGCGCTGCGTCCTTTTACCGGCCGCGGTTTTGCTCCTAACTCTCTCTACTGACTGTCGCATGACCCAAAAAACTGAAACTACACCCTCCTCAGAAAAACAAGACACCGACAAACAAGACGATCCCATCTCCATCCACCGGCGCGCGATCGCGATTGACATGCACGCGGACACGACCCAGCGTCTTGTGGACGAAAAGGTGGATCTGACCCAGCGGCTGCCTGATGGCCATTTCGATACGCTTCGCGCGAAAGAAGGCGGGTTGGACGCACAGTTCTTTTCCATCTGGGTGGAACCGGAGTTGTTTGGCGGTGGTGGCTCCGGCGCAATGAAACGTGCTGACGACCAGATTGCCGCCGTGCGCGCGCTGGCCGAAAAACACCCTGATCTGTGGCAGCTCGCAACCTCGGCTCCTGACATTCGCCGGATTGCTTCTGAGGGGAAACTGGCTGCCTTGATGGGCCTCGAGGGAGGTTACGCAATCGACGAGCGTATGGAAAACGTCGAGCGTTATTACAATGTGGGAGTTCGTTACATGTCGCCGGCCTGGAGCATTAGCACGAGTTGGGCCGGTTCGTCTAATGATGAAGTGGGCCAGACGCGAGGTCTGAACGATTTCGGCAAGGGTGTGATCCGCGAGATGAATCGCCTGGGAATGATGGTGGACGTCTCCCACGTTTCCGACCGAACCTTTTGGGACATCGTCAGTACGTCAACGAAACCTGTTATCGCTACGCATTCCGGCTGTCGGGCCATTGCCCAGGTACGTCGCAATCTTGATGACGAAATGATTCGGGCCATCGCGAAAAGCGGAGGCGTAGTTTGCGTGCTCTTCTATCCACAGTTCCTTGAACCGGGATGGAGTGAGAAGAAACAGCAGGTCGATGCTCAAATTGCGCCGCTGGTGCAGCGAACTTCGGAACGAGAGAAAGGCGACGTCGCTCATAAGAAGTTGGCTCGCGATCGCGTGCGGCGCGAGGAATACGCGAAACGACTGCCTCCCGTCAGCGTCTCGCGATTGGTCGATCACATCGATCACATCGTGAAGCTGGTTGGCGTGGCCTATGTGGGCATTGGCTCGGACTTCGACGGCGTACAGGCAACGCTCAGCGATCTCGCGACGGTTGCCGACCTACCCAACTTGACTCGGGAGCTTCTGCGACGCGGTTATTC
>JBGPNE010000185.1:0-5963 GCA_041487335.1 Pyrinomonadaceae bacterium | reverse complement strand
GCCATCAGCTGTTGATCGCGCGCGAGATAGACCACTCCGATACCGCCGCGTCCAAGCTCGCGCTCAATCAGGTAACGCCCGTCGAGCACCGTTCCTTCATAACGTCCAAGTTGACGAGTACTAGTTTCATCAGCCTTCAGGGAAGACGACCCATCCCCCGCGATAGGACTCTTTTGCTTTTCGTCTCTATTCATGCGAATACCTTTAAGGCTGGGTGGCTTGACTCTTATCAATTCGATTAAGCCATGAATTTCCAAAATCTGAGATGCTGGCGCGGCCTATAACACCTATTATAGCAATCATAACACCCGTTATAGACAGGATAACAATATTAGCCCGCGACGGCTGAATTTCCTCGACGCCTACATGTATCTCGCGCGCTAACTCTGCTGAGCGTAAACGCGCCTTACCAGTTGTAGTTTTATTCGGTCCTTGCGGCTGAACCTCTGAAGAGGTAATCACGAAACACGGCGACTTCATCGGCGGTCGTCCCATACCCACGGTGGGCGGCGTCAACATCTTCGAGACTTCCACCAACTCGCGTTATGACGCACTACAGCTTGAGGTGCGTGACAAGAGACTTGTCAGACAATATTTGCGGGTCAAATGGGCGTTCGAAAAGTAGGGCCTGTATGACAGCGCTTGCAATCCTTGAACGCCAGATCACCGCCGAAGGATCTCCTTCCATTGTGACACGTCATGCAGCTCATCCCTCCCACGGTGCCGAAATGTTCAGCCGCGAGCGGCGAACTTACCTGTCGTGATTGCGGCACATCCGCTGTCAAAGTATGACAGGCCGCACACTCCAAACGCTGGCGCGGACCATGTTTCGAATGACTGAAGCCCTCACGATAAGCGCGGGCATTTGTCGAGCTGCGCACGAATGCTTTTTGGTCATGGCAGACACCGCACGAAGCGATCTCGCGGCCGGCCGCAGATTTACTTGTTGGAATATGACAAACGTAGCATTGGCTGTGGGCTGATATTGCGGCAGGGATCGAGAGCGCGACTGCGCGGTTAAGCGGCCGGTCGTGACAGGCGACACAACCTTTCTCCGGGCGAGCGGAACCTGTCATGTGCTGAACATGATCGAACTTCACGTTGAACTTCTCCTTGAAATCTGATGGGAAGGCTTTCCGCGGGGGGTCCTTGCCCTTCACGTCCGAGTGGCAGATCAAACACATCGGGACGGCCGGCGTAACGAATTGAGCCAGATGACAGGTCGTGCAAGCCTTGTGTCCGGGAAACAGCGGCTTCACAGAGTTATCAGCCGTGCGTTGATGGCACGAAGTGCACGCAAGCGAGGCGTGTTTCTGGCTTGCATGTGTGAACTTTGAATAGTCGAGCTCTGCCCCCTGGGGAGTAAGTGAAGACTTGCTTTCAGCTCGTTTTAGGATATTGCTGTTGAGCGCCAGCGCGAAGACGGATCCGACGGCGACAAGCAACACAACAACTGACAGCACTCGCCGGCGGGGCGCAAGAAGCTCTGGGACTGCCCCGCGCTGAGAATTTGAATTGATCTCTTGCCTGTCGTTCACTTTATATCCTTGCGCTTGATCGGCGTTCGCTCTGCCACGACATAGTGACTGGCGGGAGCGTCACGGCTTCCCACGTCCGATGTATGGCAGTACACGCACACGAAGTCTTTGTTCTTCTCCAACTGCGCCAGATCTTTGTCGAGATCCTGCCGTTGCCCTGGCTTGTTGTGGCATTCGGTACAAGCAGTAATAGGTACGTCAGGCTTTAAGCCTCGCAGCGTCGCAGCTTTCGTAATGTTGATATGACACGTCGTGCATTCTGCTAGATGATTTTTCCGCTCGCCTCCGCCTTCGTGCCTGAACTTCACCGAGATTCTCCTGGGCCAGGCAGCAGCAGTATAGGCGGTCGCGAGTTTGTGGCAACCGTCGCACTTGTCGCTTGTGGGCGCTTGCGCTTTCCAGTGGCAGTTGAAACAAGCGGCGTGGCTTTCGGGTGAAGACTTGAACGTGTCAGCCGCGGGTATGAAGCCGTCAACCCATCCGCCAGGGGTAGCAACAACATTTCTTGTCCTCTGACCATGACAGATTTCACAGTTGTTGTAGGTCTTCCTCTTTTCGTCGAGAAAGACGTGTCGGGCTACAGGCAGCGAGGCTTTAAGAAACCTAACCGTTTCAGCGCCGTCGCGCTTACGTTGACGCAACGAGGCGATTACATCTTGATGCTTGTCGTGAGGAAATTCGATCGTGAACTGTCCCAAACTATTCGGGTTGCGAAACTCTAAGCGAGCATCATCCCGCGGTGACACGACGGTGTGACAGACAGTGCAGATGACAGGACGTGCACCTTTAAAGAACTGTTGGCGGTGGCAGTTTACGCAGGCCTCATGACCCGGATAATCGGCTACGTCCGGAAAAGCTCGGACCTTTGGCCAGTTCTCTGTGGGAAGCTTGTGGCACTTGCTGCATTCTGCTTGATGTTTTTTTGTGGCGTGCAAGAATCTTGAGTAATCGATTGCCCTGGAGACCTTCTTCGTTTCAGTGCCCCGTGTTTGCCTCCTGCGCTTAGTTTGTGCGCGAGCGTTGGCCGATCGGATCTGGTCAAATAAACACTGTGGCTGAATAAAAGCGATAGCAACCAGCGTGAACAGCAGAATCAAAATGAGCTGATGGCGTCTCATGAATGATGTCGAAATTGCTAATCCCGGTTATTCTTCACTTCTAGTCTTCAATCCGCACGCAGGGAGCGGCCGCTCGATGCTGACACACTTCACGTTCTTTTCTTTCCGGTTCGAAATCATAAATGGTTTCTCGGTGGCGAGGTCGCCGGCCTTCACTTTAATCTCGCAATTCCAAAGCTCAGTGTTCTCGCTTACCTCAGTGGGAACAACGTTCGAGATCACGTAATCCCCTGGTTCGACGTCGGTGAAATAAGCTGTTCCGTTTCGATCCGTCATCACCGACATGATCTTCGCTTTCGAGATGTCCTCAGCCTGTTTGAGCAAGGCCCGGAGATCCTGTTGCTGCCGCTTGTAAAAGCCGCTCCTTAGCTCGTCAGGCAGATTGACAGTCAGCCACTCTCGGGCACGGTCGCGACTAAGAAACTCTTTTTCTCCGACATCAACTGCGTGTTGAAATTCCGGCACGGCCGCAGCACCCTTGATGTCTTTGTCCTCAACCTCTCGGCAGTAGACTGATTCGCAATCATTCTCTTTCAACCAACGGATGAAGGCTTCGCTGGCGCCGATGTTGCGGTAATAGCAGTCACGTGTGAGAAGCGGACGCTGCTCGATCTTTTGGACCAGGGTTTTGTTGTCCTCCAGAGTGCCCTTAATGAGGAAGAACCTCTTCCGTGACAGACCTTTGGTTGAATCGCCAATCTTAAGCCTTACTCTGAGCCTGATTACGCCCCGGGCACCTGGCGAGGGATTTGGCGGTGTTTGCGCGCCTGATATGATTGAGAGAAGAACGGCTATAGCAATACCCGGTGCACAGCGCAGTATAGCGGCAACAAAAGGTAGTTGGGTCGAAGCCATTTAAGCAGCCTACGAGGCAGATGAAAGAAAGTGTCTAGAGGTTCGGGCTCCTTGGGAACTTCACGAAGGGCAAGCGCACATCTCGCACAAAGACTTGATCTGATCGGATCGCCGGTGCCGCCGAGTATCCATTGCCACCGGCAGCCGTAATAACATCATCCTGGTCAATTCCGTCTCCGCTGATTCCTACCGCACCTACAAGCACGCCATTCTTGTATAGCGGAACGCTGCCGGCGAAGATCTGGAGGCCGTTTGCTAGACCGGGAATCGTGGAACACGGGATATTTGCGCCGACAATGGCCGCCTGCAGATTTGTTTTGATCAAATCGAGCTGCAGTCCTACGTTGAAGGCGCTCCATTCATTAATCTGTCTGCTGAATGGACCGGCTGCCGTGTTGTTGATGCCATCGGGAAAGAACGGACGATGCAGGAAACCCACAGCGCGATCAGAAAATGCAACTGAGCCATCGAGCCTTAAGCCATCCGTTGCTGCCCGATCCACATAGGAACCAAAGCCCGCACTGCGAAGCGCGGCAGCGGCATCGGCCCTCGAAAAGAATGCTGCCGTTCTCGCCTTTTGCACTGAAACATCGAAGCCAAAAACTGGAGCATCTTGTTGCCGGAAAAGACCGAGCACGCGTCCTTCGGTATCAACTACTGCAATTGACACCCGAGCATTGCTGCCCAGCGGCTGCCGAATTGCAGCGCGCGTGATATTTGCCTGTTGTGCGGCATGCGAAATGATCAGATCGACGTCCGCCGCTGTAAGCGAGTTCGCACCACCGGAGGGACTCGAGATGAAAGGAAAGAATCGTGGATCCGATTCACCGCGAATCCCGCCAACCGTGACCGTCGTGAATGCCGAAGGCTGGGCGCCGCGAATCGGGAAGAGTGGATCGACTGCGCCGGGCAAACTGGCAAAGGGAATAGTCGCCGGTCGCAGCGTTTCCGCGGCGTTAATAAACGGTAGCCGGACACCGTCGACCAGAATGTTATCGCTCCGAATCAACGCGGGCGTTTCAAAGCCTCTTACTGCAGAAAGCGCGATGACCTCTTCAAAAGGCAGGTCAAAGTCTGAAGGGTCGCGATCGATGCCGTAAACACCATCGCCTTCGATCCCTACTCCTCCTTGCGCGATACCGTTCTTGTAGATCGGCATGCTGCCGGGATCGGCGCTGAGGCCAAGCGGCAGACCTGGCACCTTGATATCGGAGCAGGGAAGCGAGGAATACTGAACGCCATAGAGCGGCCCGCCTGGGCGGAAGTTCACCCCCGGCGGAATGTGCTCTTGAAGGATAAAGCCGGCGGTGCGGGTAGTAAACGCGTTTCCGGAAGTGCTGAATAGAGACGGCGTGCCCGCTTTTGAGATTGCTGCAAGTTTGGATGGCAACCGCGTCCCTTCAAGACCAACAGGAACCAATCCGGTGATCGGATCGGGAGTTTGCAGAGGCCCGCCACCGCGGATCTGAACGATCGAAGGTGCCCCGGTCATGCTGAACACGCCCAGAACGTTTCCCTCACGATCAGTGACCGCAATGGTAACTGCTCGATTGAGCGCGACGGCAGCAGACACAGCCTGGGCAATGATTGTGCGCACTTCATCGGGAGTCAATGTGCCAGCGGTGATCGGATCTATCGGGAATTCAATTCTGATGGGCCCCGGGGTTGGTTGAGCTCCGGGATCGTCAGGAGGGCCACCACCAGTGTGGCCAATACCCACGCGCACTCGGTTGCTGGCAACGCCCCGATAATAGATTCTTACAAGAACATCGCCAACATCTCCCATTTGTTCGTTAAGCCTGACAACGACCGCCGTGGCCCAGTCCTGGTCTGGAACTGGCCCCACGTATTCGACTCTCAGAGGATAGATATAGTGCGACTCATCCTCTGCATCAGCTGTGACGACCGCAATGTCTTCACCTGATTGCAAGCGCAGATTTCCCGCAAACAACATCACCCGTGTGCATTTGTCCGAGCTGAACGAGACCGGAGGAACAACCGAGAATGGTTCGCGTTTGTTTGTTATGGAATCGACCGCTATAGATCTAGTAGAATCCTCACTACTGAACAAAACCGGTCCAGTGGATTGAGCCCCAGAATTTGGCAGCCACAGGGCGGTTATAATCGAGAGGAGTGCAAGAGCAAGAAGCACTGAGAAAAACCAAGTCAAAACTCTGCCGCATTTAGCAATCATAAAAACTGGTCCGTTGCTCTAAGACGAAAAACCAGAAAAGTCTCATTGTAGCGTGCGGACAATTTACCACTAAACGCCGATCAGTCAAGGTGATTTTTAGAAACAATGACTACCGGCCGAGGCCTTGACTGGGGAGTTCGAGAGGGCTTTGCCTCCAGCCTGTGGCAATGCCCGATATCTTGGACCGAACAGCTATAAAAATTCCTTGACTCTTCGGGAAACCTAAACTATGTTGCGCGGAATAATCCAGTCTAATTC
>JBGPNE010000184.1:0-5983 GCA_041487335.1 Pyrinomonadaceae bacterium | reverse complement strand
ATCCGGCGCACTTGGAGTAACCGCGGTGTTTCCGCACTACGCGCTCACCTGACTGGGATTAGTGAGTCTCAGTTTCTGGTCAATCCTATGAAAAAGGCATTATTCATCGGCATCTTTTCATTGGTGGCTCTCGCCCCGATCCGCTGTGCCATAGCGCAGGTGGTCGACAGTTCCCCTGACACAAAGGCCCTTGACAGGTCCTCCGTGGTAGCGACCAACAAGGATTCCCCAAGTGATGAGCGCAAGAATCAGGACCCGACTTCGGAAACCGCGGCGGCGAATTCAAGCGCAAAGAATTCGACCACCTTGAAGAAGACCACGGAATCAACTAAGGCGATATCCGAGAACCCTCCCAGCGGAGCTGCGGTCGAAGCGCAGAAGAATTACGATGCTGGGATGACGCTCTACGACTCGGGCAAACTAAACGACGCAATCGCCGCCTTCAAACAAGCAGACAGGCTCAAGCCAGATGATCCGCAGACCCTGTACATGCTGGGAATGGTCTATTCGAAGTCGAAGTCCTACAAAGACGCTGCCGATTCGTTTAAGCAGGCTGTTCGATTCAAGCCTGATTGGCCGGAGGCTCACTTCAAGTTGGGAACGATCTCTTACGTGCTAGGCAGAAGAAGCCAATCGCTCGAAGAATACAAGAAGCTCTTGGAGCTAAACTCCCCTCTCGCGAACAGGCTCTACGGCATCATCAAGGAAGAGAGTAATGCGGTGGGTAGGGCAGAAAATGTTGCCCTTGAAAGCAAGGCGCCAGCGAAACAGATAGAAGCAGTCCCTGTTTCAGCTTCTGCTAAGGAGACTCCCGTTCCGGCAGGTGCTAACTCAAACAGTACCGCGGCAGGAACCAAAACGGTGTGGACTGCACCCGCTAATCCGGCCCCACGATCTGAAACCCCGGCAGATGCTAACTCAAACAGGAGCGTGGCAGGAACCAAATCCGTGTCGACTGCACCCGCTAATCCGGCCCCACGATCTGAAACTAATGATCCGGCGCCTGGATTGGGTAGTACTCGGGCGGCTTCTGAAGATTCAGCACTCACTAGCATCTATAAGATTGGCGTTGGTGACGTGCTCGACATTCGTTTGCTCAATTCAGCCACGACTCGATCCACTCTCTACACAGTCATTGACGGCGGACTGATCGATTTCCCGATAGCCGGCGGGCCCGTATCAGTCGCCGGGCTCACAGTCAATGAGATTCAGGCGCGTATCGCGTCTGAACTGAAACGTCGCGCTGTTGAAGAAGGTGCTCAGGTTTCAGTCGGAGTGCGACAGTATGCGAGTCACACTATCATCATTACCGGTCTGGTTGGCAATCCTGGCAGCAAGATTCTAAGGCGCGAGGCCGTTCCTCTTTACGTGATCATGGCTGACGCTCAGCCGCGAGTGGACGCAGGTCGTGTGGTCATCATGCGTGCTGGTGCTACAGAACAATTTCTAGAGCTAAGTGATCCCGGCGCGCTCAACTTCACGGTTCGGCCAGGCGACGTAATCAACGTAACCGCTCGTCCACAGGAGTTCTATTACATTGCTGGACGCATCAACTATCCTGGACAAAAAGTCTTCCAGCCGGGAATCACTTTGCTTCAGGCTATTCTCGCGGCCGGGGGCATGGCTCACGCGAGTGACAATGCGGTCGAACTGTCGCGCGAGAGGGCCGATGGGCGCCTCGCTACGACCAAGTTCAACTTGAAAGAGATCAAGTCTGGCAAGATTCAGGATCCGCGACTTCAGCCCGGCGACCGCATAGAAGTCGTGCGCTAAGCGAGCCAGGGTCCGACAAACTTCAGTTTGTCGCTGGCTTCGGGCATTGCCTACTTACAGGAAACAACAAACTTGGCTTTGTCGAGCATCGTTAAGGAAGCGACAAATTAAAGGAAGCTCTGGACAAGGTTCATAAGCACAAAGCTTAGGCTGGCCCGCGGAGCGGAACCCCAGGATCCAAACAGACACGAAAGTCGAGCCCGTGAAACGGGCGACAGCACAAAGCGACCTGATAAGGTTGATTGGCCAGCTATCAAATACCAACTAGTGAGCCGGTAACGACACACCCATAACAAAGCGACTGCCGCCCGCTTCGCGGGCTCGTTTCTTATCTCTACAGATCCTGGGGTTCCGCTCCGCTTCACCCCAGGCTTTATGCTGCCACCCGCTTCGCGGGTTTTGGGAGGCTTCGTTCGTCTTAACTTGTTCAGAGATTCCTGAAGTTTGTCGGACAGACTGTGCAATAAGCTCTCTAGTTTCTCACCGGGTCCGATCCCTGCTTTATGCTGATTTCTGAAGGGCGCTAGTCCAAGCAGTAGCGACAAACTTGAAGTTTGTCGAACATACAGACGTGCTGTAATTTTATTGACAATCACGTCCCTCTTTGTTAGTTATTCAGCGCGGCACCCTGCTTTTCAAGATCTAATTTTGAGTGGTCCAACCTTCTTCAGGAGAAAGTACTGATCTGATGAACAACAAAATGAAGCCGGCACTGCTTGTCGGCGGAGCATTGGGCCTGCTTTTGGTGTTTACCGTCTTGCTTTCGGCTATACCGTTTTTGAAGCTCATCGGCTGTTGTAATTGCCTGTGGCCAATTGCGGGCGGGCTCGTCGCCACCATGCTCTATATCAAGAGTTCACCGAGTCCTGCCAACGTTTTGGATGGTGTGATTCTGGGCGCCCTGGTGGGTCTAATCGGAGGCCTGATCTATCTGGTAATCGGCTTACCGCTTTCCTACTTCATGAATGGCGTGGAAGCAATCGACGCCCTGATGCGCCAGTTGAATCCTAATTTTCCGATCAGTGGCGTCGCTGTGATGATCGTCGGCGGATTCGTCGGCTTCATTATCTTCATAGTGTTAGCTATTATTGGCGGTCTTATTGCAGTACCCATTTTTGAAAAGCGCAAAGCCGACCTTGCGCCGCCGCCACCGCCGCCGTCGCCGGATATCAGTGAGGGACCCGGCGGCAGTTACGGCTCGGGCTCCTAAATCTGCCAGCTTTCAGTCAACGGAATGGTTTATCAAACTACTCTGACTCAGGAGAAACTCTAAATGTCTCAACAGTGGGCTCCCCCGCCACCGCCAATAAGTGCGCCGGCAAATATTCCAAACTATTTGATCCCGGCGATCCTTTCAGTGTTCTGTTGCTGGCCCCTATCGATCGTCGCGATCATCTTTGCAGCTCAGGTAAACGGGAAAGTAGCTGCAGGAGATATCCAGGGCGCGATGGACGCCTCCAAGAAGGCCAAGCTCTTCAGCTTTATCGCGATTGGCATTGGATTGGTGGGGTGTGTTATTGGCGTGGTCTGGTGGGTGTTTGTGATCGGAATGACTGCGCTCACTAACAGGTAGCTGCCTTCTTTGTTGTGTCTAAGACTTAGCGCAGTGAGCCATCCGCGCGAGGGAGGCGTAGCAGCCGTTTAGCACCATTTTCCGGCACTCGCAAAGCTGGCTTTGCTAAATAACATAATCGAAGAGATGCGGGGAAAGACCAATGACTAGATATTGTACAAAATGCGGAGCCACCAATGACGAAGCGGCTCAGTACTGTAATAGCTGCCAGGCCCCCCTTGCTCCGGTGACAGGTTATCAGCCAATGCAGTCTGTTAACCCTGGCGTGATGACAAACTGGCAGTCGCTGGGTGCCGACAAGAAGATCGTCGCTGGTATTTGCGGAATCTTGCTCGGTGGATTTGGAGTTCACAAGTTCATCCTTGGTTACACAACAGAGGGGATCATCCAGATAGTTATAACTTTCGTGACGTGTGGCGTCGGCTCCGTGGTCGGTCTGGTGGAGGGCATTATCTACCTCACGAAATCTGATGAAGAGTTTGTAAGAACTTATATACAAAACAAGAAGGGTTGGTTCTGACGAATCGGTGAATAATTGAATGGCTCGGTTTTAGCACAGACTAGAAATACTTCTCTTCTCCGCAGTCTTCCCAAACGGACTCTCAATGATAGTTTAGCGTCTCATGGTTGTTGATGAGATATTTAATCGCCGTCTGACTGTAGCCACACTCTGGCTTGCACTTGCGGCCGCGGGAGTCTATCTCTTCATCTTCGAGCCAGGTAAATCCGGGTTCTTTCCCGTTTGCCCGTTTCGTGCACTAACAGGGTTTACTTGTCCGGGCTGCGGCGCCACACGCGGGCTGCACCAGTTGTTGCACGGCCATCTCGCTGCAGCTTTCATGTTGAATCCGTTGATGGTGTTGTTGCTTCCGTCTCTTCTCTACGCGCTTGTACGGCACACAAACGCGGTGCTGCTCGGTCGACCACTGAAGAGGAACACTCTTCCCGCGAAGTACATCTACGCGCTGTTTGGAATAGTTCTTTTCTTCTGGATCTTTCGCAATACTCCGTTTTCTCCATTCCCCGCGTAGGACCTCAAATTTGAAGTGCACTTAACTAAAGGGAGGCTGAGATTATTTATGCGTTTGCTGGTTGCCTTATTGCTGACTCTTACGTTCACGGTGGGTTCAAACTCGCAGCAAAACAAGTTCGAGCGTGAAAGGTCAATTACTCCGCGGCGGCCGGTACATACGTTCTCGATTGTCGCGCGTGACCCCAATACAGGCGAGCTCGGAGTTGCCGTTCAGTCACACTGGTTCTCCGTTGGCGCGATCGTTCCCTGGGCTGAGGCGGGCATCGGCGCCGTGGCCACGCAGTCGTTCGTCGATCCGAGTTACGGGAAGCTTGGTCTTGACTTAATGAGAGCAGGAAAAAGCGCCCCTGAGGCATTGAAAGCCTTGCTGGCGGGCGACGATGGACGCGAGGTACGGCAGGTGGCGATGATCGATGCGCAGGGACGTGTCGACGCCTGGACCGGTAAGAACGACATTCAGGCGGCTGGACACATTGTCGGCGACAATTTTTCCGTACAGGCGAATCTGATGTCGAACGATAAGATCTGGCCTGCAATGTCTCACGCTTTTGAAAATACAAAGGGTGATCTGGCAGAGCGGATGCTGGCAGCGCTCGATGCGGCGCAGGCTGCAGGAGGAGACATCCGCGGCAGACAATCCGCGGCGCTGATAGTGGTTACGGGCAAACCGACAGGCCAGCCCTGGAAGGATCGCATCTTCGATTTGCGCGTTGATGATAGTCAGGAGCCGTTGCAAGAGCTGCGTCGTCTGGTAACTTTGCAGCGTGCTTACAATCACATGAATGCCGGCGACTTGGCGGTTGAAAAGAAGGACAATGAAGGAGCATTACGCGAGTATGGCGCCGCTGAAAAACTCGTTCCCGACAATACCGAGATGATCTACTGGCACGCCGTCGCGCTCGTAAATATGGGACGCGTTGAGGAATCGCTGCCGCTATTTCGCCGCGTCTTTCAGATGGATCGCAATTGGGCCACACTGACGCCGCGACTGCCTAAATCAGGCCTGCTGCCAGATGATCCAAAATTGATCGAGCGGATACTTTCGGTCCAAGGAAAGTAGCAGCCTTGGTGCGAGCATGAGTTGAGATTTCGATCTCCCCGGCTCTCCCGGGTCTCGGTGGTTGAACCCACGCTGAAGAATAATTAACCACAGACGTGAAACGTGAATATCGTAGTTCTAGCATGCTTACGGAAGGTCGGAAGACCTTCCGCACATCAGTTTTTCGGCTCGCCCAAAGGGCGTGAGGTTGTACAGGTAAGAAACATTTTCTTTCTTAATGGAGCTCGCATCTAGAGGTCACGGCTTTGCCGCCCGATGTGAGGCGGCGGCTCTGCCCCGCCGGTAAGTTGCAAGAACCACTTGGGCTGTGCCCCTGGTTCGGGCTCGGCCCCTCAAGTGAGGCTGTGATTCTGCCGTTACGTACACCAGTCATTTACAGATCGCGCCTCGCGATCTCCCCGCTCATCGGGTTATACCCACACCTTTAGGCCAAGGGGCAAAGCCCGAACCAGGGGCGCAGCCCAAGAGATACCGCAACTGGTCGGCGGGGCGCAGAGCGGTGTCCCCACGCGGGCAGCCCGCGTGGGGTGCTGGTCCACCGCCT